>JAIFMA010000123.1 GCA_020048795.1 Rhodoferax sp. | reverse complement strand
GCAGGATCTGGATGCCCTCACCGTTTTCGATGGGCCAGTGCATCAGGTCGGCAATGCGCCGGTCGAGCCGGGCAATGAAGTCGTTTTCGTTCAAATGAAAATAGGTGCCATAACTGCTGCGCTCATCGATGACCCGCTCACGACCGGTCACCGGATCGACAATGGCCGAGCGTTTGAGCTTGACGCGGGCCTGGCCGACGAGTTCGTCACACTCTTCGGGTGTCATCAGGTTGTCAAACACCGCCATGGCCGGTTGGTGCAGGCGCAGCGTGACTTTGATGTCGCGGTCGTGGGTGTGGATGACATTGCCGCTTTGTGGCAGGCGCGGGGTCTCATAGACATAACAACTTGCGCACGACTGTGGCGCGGGTGCGCTGGTTTTTGCGGCCAGATCAGCCTGCGCCCGCTGTACGGCGGCGCTGGCAACGCCCGGGTCAAAACTGGCCGCCACCATGCTGTCGACCAGTGAGGCGGGGGTGCAAGCACGCGCCAGGTTGTCGGTCAGCCAGGTTTGCCAGGATGGGGATAGTTGGGTGATGGTGTTCATCTGAAACCTCTGGACCACAGTTTACGCTTTGGCCGCTCATGCCAAAATGGCCACATGAACGCGATCCATATCACCGACTACACCCAGACCCTTGGTTTGCAGGCAAAAGCGGCTTCAGCCCTGATGGCGAAAGCGCAGACAGCTACTAAAAATGCAGCGTTGCAGCAACTCGCCAGGCTGCTGCGCAGCAACATCGGGGCGCTTCAAATCGACAACGCGCAAGACATCGAGCGGGCGCTGGCGGCTGGCCTGGCCGCGCCCATGGTGGACCGGCTCAAGCTCAGCCCCCAGGTGATCGAGACCTGCGCCCAGGGTTGTGAGCAACTGGCTGCCATGCCTGATGTGATTGGCGAAATTCTGGGTATGAAGCAGCAGCCCAGCGGCATCCGGGTCGGGCAGATGCGGGTGCCGATTGGCGTGTTTGGCATGGTGTTCGAGAGCCGCCCAAACGTCACCATCGAGGCCGCCAGCCTGAGTATCAAGAGCGGCAACGCCTGCATTTTGCGCGGGGGCTCGGAAGCCATTGACTCCAACAAGGCGCTGGCCCGGCTGGTGCAGCAGGCACTGGCCGCGAGCGGTTTGCCCACCGATGCGGTGCAACTGGTGCAAATCACCGACCGCGCCGTGGTCGATCAGCTCATAGCCATGCCGCAGTATGTGGACCTGATCATTCCGCGTGGCGGCAAGGGCCTGATCGAGCGCATCAGCGCCGGTGCCAAAGTGCCGGTGATCAAGCACCTGGACGGCAATTGCCACACCTATGTCGATGACCCGTGTGATCTGGCGATGGCCGTCAAGGTGGCCGACAACGCCAAGACCCACAAATACAGCCCCTGCAACGCCACCGAAAGCCTGTTGGTGGCGCGTGCTGTGGCCGGGGCCTTTTTGCCGCAAATTGCCAGCATTTACGCGGCCAAAGGGGTCGAAATGCGATGTGATGCCGAAGCCCTGCAACTGCTCCAGAACTTTGAACAAAATCGGGCTCTGGTGCCCATGGATATTGCGCAACAAGTTATCAAACAAGTAGCAGTTCAGCCCCCCCTTGGGGCGGTATCGGCGGGCTTCAAGCTGGTGCTGGCACAAGAGTCGGACTGGTTTGAGGAATACCTGGCACCGATCATCAGCATCAAGATCGTGGCCGGGGTGGACCAGGCCATTGAGCACATGCCCAGCGCTTTTTGCGCGAGGTCGATTCGGCCAGCGTCATGGTCAACACCAGCACCCGCTTTGCCGATGGTTTTGAATACGGTCTGGGTGCCGAAATTGGCATCAGCACTGACAAATTTCACGCCCGTGGGCCGGTCGGCATCGAAGGCCTGACCTCGCTCAAGTATGTCGTGCTGGGCGACGGCGAGCTGCGCACCTGATGCCACTCGCACATCATTGTCGTCCGGGTGCCAAGCCGCAGGCAGGGCGCTGGCTGGTCCCCATGCCTCTTCAGATGCGTTGGGAGGACAAGGCGAAGCAACAAGGACACCGATGATTCAGCAACTAAATGCCACATTGCCCTGAACTATTGGCATCATGCCAGCGTCCTAAAATCCAGGCTATTACTTTGCAAGGTTTCCATGGTTCCCCACCTCATCACCGCCCTGACCGGTCCCATCAACGAACTTGAGCAGCGCGTACTGGACTCCATGCCAGCCATCGAGCGCTGGTTTCGGCTGGAGTGGATGGAGCACACGCCGCCGTTTTATTGCTCGGTCGATGTGCGCAACGCCGGCTTCAAGCTCGCGCCAGTCGATACCAACCTGTTTCCCGGCGGCTGGCACAACCTGACACCCGAGATGCTGCCGCTGGCGGTGCAGGCGGCGATGGCGGCCATTGAAAAGATCTGCCCCGAAGCGCGCAACCTGCTGCTGATTCCCGAAAACGGCAAGCCCAGCAGCTTCTACCTGGCCAATCTGGCGCAGTTGCAGCGCATCTTCAACATGGCCGGGTTGAACGTTCGGCTGGGCTCCATTGACCCGGCCCTCAAAAAGAACACCAGCTACGAGTTGCACAACGGCGATGCCCTGACGTTTGAGCCGGTGATGCGTGGCAAGCGGCGCCTGGGGCTGAAAGACTTTGACCCCTGCACCATTTTGCTCAACCACGATCTGGTGGCCGGTGTGCCTGGCATTCTGGAAGACGTGCACGAGCAATATCTGTTGCCGCCGCTGCAAGCCGGCTGGCCGACCCGGCGCATGAGCCGGCACTTCAAGGCCTACGAAGAGGTGGCCAAACGCCTGGGCAAGCTGATGGGCGTGGACCCCTGGCTGATCAACCCGCTGTTTGAAAAATGCGAAGCCGTTTGCCTCGACCAGCCTGGTGGGCTGGACTGCCTGAGTGGCCAGATTGACCTGGTGCTGACCCGGGTGCGGCGCAAGTACAAAGAATACGGCATCAAGGAAAAACCCTTTGTGGTGGTCAAGGCCGATCATGGCAGCCACGAGTTGGGCATCGTGACGGTGCGCGACAGCAAAGACACGCAGGCCCTGAGTGAGCGCATCAACAGCCTGACCGACAGTGGCAAAAAACCCCTGTTGCCGCATGACTTCATGGTGCAGGAGGGGGTGCTGACCCAGGAGCGTGTCAACGATGCCGTAGCCGAGCCGGTGATCTACACCATGGACCGCTATGTGGTCGGCGGGTTTTACCGGGTGCACGCCGGACGTGGGGTGGACGAGGCCCTGAATGCACCGGGCTCCGACTATGTGCCGCTGGCGTTTGAACACAGCACCCAATTACCCCAGCCGGGGGTCAAACCAGGTGCCAGCGTGCCCAACCGCTTTTACATGTACGGTGTGGTCGGGCGCCTGGCGATGCTGGCCGCCAGCTATGAGCTTGAAGCCACCGACCCGGAGGCCGAGATTTACGAGTAGGGGGCTCGTCAAGGAATAACGTGTGCATTTGGACGTTGGATTTGGGATGCTAGGCGCAAAGCGCGCCCTCGTGCTTCAGCACGACACGCAGCTTTGCTGCACAAGCGATTTGCAACGACGCAGTGCGCCCAAAGCTGGCGCGCCAAATGTGCAAGTTATTTGTGGACAAGTCCTTAGTACCCCAACGCCAGCCCGGTATTGCGCCGCGGGTCGTTGGCACCATAAAAACGGTTTTTACCGACCGGTTTGCCAGCCAGCGAGGGCGCACCGATCAGCACCGCCGTGAGGTGATTGGCCGGCTGGGCCGGGCCGAGCTGATGACCGGCCGTTTCAAGCAGCTTGCGTGTGTCGGGCGAAAGCGCAAAGTTTTCGACCGATGTCACATCCGGCAGCCATTGCTGGTGAAAGCGCGGCGCGTCAATGGCTTCCTGCACCGTCATGCCGTAGTCGATCACGTTCAGCAGCGTGTGCAACACGGCGGTGATGATGCGGCTGCCGCCGGGGGTGCCGACCACCATCACCGCCTGGCCGTCCTTGCTGACAATCGTCGGGCTCATGGACGACAGCGGACGTTTGCCGGGTGCAATGCTGTTGGCTTGGCCCTGCACCAGCCCATACAGGTTGGGTACACCCACCTTGGCGGTGAAATCGTCCATCTCGTTGTTCAGCAGTACGCCAGTGCCTGCGGCTGTGACCTTGGCACCAAACCAATCGTTCAATGTGTAGGTGACGGCCACCGTGTTGCCCCAGCGGTCGGCAATCGAGTAGTGGGTGGTGTTGCTGCCTTCATGCGGCTCCACGCCGGGCTTGAGGTCCTTGGACACCCCGGCTTTGGCCGGGTCGATGACGGCGCGAATCTGCGCCGCATAGGCCTTGTCGGTCAGTCGTTCCACGGGATTTTTGACGAAATCGGGGTCACCCAGGTAGCTGTTGCGGTCCACATAGGCATGTCGCATGGCCTCGATCTGGTAATGCACCGCCTGGGCCGAGCGAAAGCCCAGCTCCGTGAGCGGGTAGCCCGCCAGAATGTTGAGCATTTCACAGATAACCACGCCGCCCGAACTTGGGGGCGGTGCTGACACCACGTGGTAGCCCCGGTAGTCACACTCGACAGGCTTGAGTTCACGGGTACTGTATTGGCTCAGATCAGCCTGGGTCAGAATGCCGCCCCCGCTTTGGCTTGATTTGACGATGGCTTGTGCCACCGGGCCACGGTAAAACCCCGCCACACCACGCTGACTGATGGCCTGCAATGTTTTGGCCAAGGCTTTTTGCACCAGCCTGTCACCCACCTGGTAACTTTGCCCCTGGTTCAGAAAGATGGCGGCCGATACCGGGTCTTTGCGGAAGGCGTCGGTGGCAGTTTGCAGGATATCGACATCACCCTGGTCAAGGATGAAACCGTTTTGCGCCAGGCTAATGGCGGGTTTCAGCAGCGCAGCACGGTTTTGGGTGCCGTATTTTTCACGCGCGTATTCCAGGCCGGAGACGCTGCCCGGCACCCCCACGGCGAGATGGCCATAGGTACTCAGGCCTTTGATCACGTTGCCGTCCTGGTCCAGGTACATATTCGCGGTGGCCGCCAGCGGGGCTTTTTCGCGAAAATCCAGAAAGGTCTTGCGGCCATCGGCGAGTTGCAGCGTCATGAACCCGCCACCGCCCAGATTGCCAGCGGCCGGGTAAACCACCGCCAGCGCGTAACCCACGGCCACGGCGGCATCCACGGCATTGCCGCCGCGTTTGAGCACGTCCACACCGACCCGGGTGGCCAAGTGCTGGGCCGTGACCACCATGCCGTTTTGGGCAGCCACAGGGGCCAGCGAGGCCGCCTCGGCCACGCTGCCCAGCGCGGCGCAGAAGCTGCCCGCCAGCAGCAGGCGTGTGAAGCATCGGGCGGTCTGGTCTGGCATGGTCATTCGGGAATTCTCCTGAGGTGCCCGCATGGGCATGGGGTTGAAACCCCCGAATTTACACTACACCCCGCGCGAGCGGTCTGCCTTGAACTGTGCCCGGAAGGTGCCAAAAGTTCCGGCATCGAGCGCGGTGCGCAGCTCCGCCATCAGGTTCAGGTAGTAGTGCAGGTTGTGGATGCTTGACAGCATCGGGCTGAGCATTTCGGCGCAGCGGTCCAGGTGGTGCAGGTAGGCCCGGCTGAATCCTGCCGAAGTGCTGCCGTCTGGTCGCGTCACACCCTTGCAGGCGTAGCAGGTGCAGGTGCTGTCCAGTGGGCCGTGGTCGGTTTTGTGGCGCGCGTTGCGGATTTTCAGATCGCCAAAACGCGTGAATAACGTGCCGTTGCGGGCATTGCGCGTGGGCATGACACAGTCAAACATGTCCACGCCCTGCGCCACACCTTCGACCAGGTCTTCCGGGGTGCCCACGCCCATCAGGTAACGCGGTTTGTCGGCGGGCAGGCGGTGCGGGCTGTGCGCCATGATGCGCAGCATCTCGTCCTTGGGTTCGCCCACACTGACACCACCCACCGCGTAGCCAGGGAAGTCCATGGCGACCAGTGCGTCCAGCGACTCCTGGCGCAGGTGCTCAAACATGCCGCCTTGCACAATGCCAAACAGGGCGTTGGGGTTTTCCAGCCGGGCAAACTCATCTTTGCTGCGTTGGGCCCAGCGCAGGCTCATTTCCATGCTGACGCGAGCTTCGCGCTCGGTGGTGATTTGTCCCTTGGTTTTGGGCTCGACCGACAGATACGGCGTGCATTCGTCCAGTTGCATCACGATGTCAGAGTTCAGCGTGGTCTGAATCTGCATGCTGACTTCGGGCGACATGAACAGTTTGTCGCCATTCACGGGGGACGAAAAATGCACACCCTGCTCGGTGATCTTGCGCATGGCCCCCAGGCTCCAGACCTGAAAACCACCTGAATCGGTCAGGATCGGTTTGTGCCAGCGTTCAAAGCCATGCAGGCCGCCAAAACTCTGCATCACCTCCTGCCCGGGGCGCATCCACAGGTGAAAGGTGTTGCCCAGAATGATTTGTGCGCCCATGTCTTCCAGGCTGCTGGGCATCACACCCTTGACGGTGCCGTAGGTGCCCACCGGCATGAAGATCGGGGTTTGCACCACGCCATGGTTCAGGGTCAGGGTGCCGCGGCGGGCGTGGGAGCCGGTGTAACCCGTCTCGGGCGTGGCGGGGTCGGTGGCGAGCAGGT
>JAIFMA010000058.1 GCA_020048795.1 Rhodoferax sp. | reverse complement strand
CAAGGACGGCGCAAGCGCCTACCGGTAAAACGCCATACCACAGCCGACCAAAAAGTCGTTAATTTGGCCGTCCTGCCTGGAGCAGTTTGGGGTGGCCATCAGGGTCTTGTGTTTTTGATTCAGCACGTCCTGCGATGGTGGTGCTTTGCATACCCATATCGAAGCACCTGATGCCGCACTCTCGCATCTGGCGCATGGTGTAATAAACGCGCCCGTGTTGGGTTTGATCCCGCTCCAGGCCGGTTGGTAGTGGGGGTAGGGTCATTTTGTTTTCTTCTTTGCAATTTTGTGTAAATATGGCAGCGGCAAAGTTGACCAATCAAAATCATCTTTGAAGTCTCCGCAGAAATGATCTCTTGGTGTCAGTGGGTGGCCTGCGCCAATTGGTGCGCTTATTGACTGCATACCGAGCATGGAATACCGCTGTTCGGCTGGCATAGGTGCATACCGCGTGCATTCTCCAGCAACGCTGTTTGCATAGCGCCACCAGTCACAGCCAGCGCAGCATGGGCCATGGTCCACATAAAAGCGGTCGATAATTTCTGATGCTTTATCAGTGGTGGTCATGGCACACGCCCCATGTTTTCCATGTCCTGAATGCCCTTCAGCAACTCAAACACCATCGTTCGTGTCATTTTGTTTTCTCCTTTGTCAGCTTGCGCTGATGCGACTGACCAGCATCAAAGCCTGTTTTCCAGGCACCCCCAAGCATCCACTCAAGATCAAAAGGCTTACGCCCTGCGCCTGATGAGGCACGAACGCTGTTGTGCTCGATCTACAAGACCGAGGCGGACTTGGTGCCGGACTACCAAAACAAGACTCTCACGGTGCGTCTGCATCATCTGGCGCAGCAGCGATCAGATGATGCAGCAGCCTTGCTGTGCGCCGAGCTCAATGAAACCCAGACGGTGATTCCAAGAACTGACTTGCGCATGGTTTTTGAATTCGGCAATACCAAAATCCCAGCCAAAGTGATCGTCGGGGCCGAAGTGGGAACATCGCAAAATCCTAGAGATCAGTTTGTCTGAGGCTACGCAAAACCCTCAAAACCCGAGGGCATTTCCCCAATGATGAAGCGGCAACCAAGTTGATTTGGCTGGCTCTGCGCAACATCACCAAGGACTGGGCGCGGGCAGCGCCGCACTGGAAGGCGGCGATGAATCAGTTTGCCATTCTTTACCAGGAGCGTTTTATCCAGGAGGCCAACCTGTCATGAGGCCAACGCCAGGCAACAAAATCGACGCAAGCCCCGATGGGTTAGTGCATGAGTACATGCACAACCGGGGGGCCTCCGGCGGCCTGGCAGGGGCCTATTTTTCAAATTTCCAAATTCAAATACCGAAAACCTTCGCTATCATTTACCCGCCCTGCACACAGAAATCCTGACACTCCCCCCAAGGCCGAATCATGCCCGGCTGGCGGCATTTGCTATCACATTATCCGCAAATCAACAGACATTTTCAAACCGGCAGCCACACAGCGTTGGCCGCGATGAAAAAACTGGCCTGGTAACACTGCCAAGCTGACTCTCAAGTGAGCCAATAGACAGTTGTCATGGCATCGGTTGGTCGAGCTGACCCCGCGCCCACCACTTTTTGCAAAAGCCAAGGCAAGTACATCAAAAAAAGTCTGCCATTTTTCAGCCAAATACAGTCAATGACGAGCCGGAAAACAGCGTTCGCTACCCACCCAACCATTCAAGAGACCAGGTACCCGCAACAAGGTTCTGCAACCAAAGTGCTGCAATCAGTGTTTTCGCATCGGTCACCGTTCCGTTGCGACACCATTCAAGCAATTGAGCTGGGGTAGCGGTGAATACATCCACCAGCTCACCTTCGTCCAAATCTTGCTCGCCAAGAGTCAAACCTCGTGCAAACCAAATATCAATCCGCTCAGTAGAATATGAAACAACCGGGTGCAAGGTGCCAGCAAATCCCCAGGAAGTTGCAAAATAACCGGTCTCTTCACGTAACTCGCGCTTTGCACAATCAAGTGACTCCTCACCGGGATCAACTTTCCCAGCTGGAAATTCAACCACCACCTGACCAACCGGATACCGAAACTGCCGCTCCATCACGAGTTGCCAGCCGCCATCGACATTTTCCACGATGGGGACAATCATGACCGCTCCTGGGTGACGCACGTACTCCCTAGATGCAGACCTACCATTGGGAAGCTCCACGGTGTCGCGAAACGCGTGCAGAAACTCCCCGCGAAACAACTCCGTGCTACCCGTCTTTATTTCGACCAAATGTTTCATAGAAGCTTTGAAACCGGAAAACAAAGATGTCCAAAAATTCTACCGACTAACTCGCCAACATCTTGTAAACAGCATCCGCACACAGAGCCATCAACCCCCCGGGCAGCAAGCCCAAAAACAAAAGCAGACCACCGTTGAGTGTCAGCACAGCACGCACATCCAGCGGTGCAGCGACAGCAGTGGCAGTAATTGGATCATCAAAATACATCACCTTGATAACGCGCAAATAATAGAACGCGCCAACTAACGACATCATGACTGCAAAAACTGCCACGGCTACGTGAGAGCCATCACCGGATGCAATCAATGCTTGCAAAACCGCCAATTTTGCATAAAAACCAACCATGGGAGGAATACCCGCCAGAGAAAAAAGGCACATTGCCATAATGCCAGCGTAAAAGGGACTGCGCTGATTCAGTCCGGAAAAATCCGATATTTCTTCGCTTTCGAATCCATGACGAGATAAAAGTAAAATGATGCCAAAGCTCGCAGTTGTTGTTAGGACATAGGAAATCACATAAAACATCGACGATCCGTAGGCGTTCCCTGCGGCCTCTGGATGACCATTCACAACCCCGGACATCATCCCAATCAAAACAAAACCCATGTGCGAGATCGTCGAAAAAGCCAGCATTCGTTTGATATTGGTCTGCGCGATGGCAGCGAAATTACCAATCGCCAGCGAAGCGACTGACAAGAACATTAGCATCTGTTGCCAGTCGAACGCGAGAGGAGACATGCCCTCCACCAACAAACGAATCACCACCGCAAAGGCGGCCAGCTTTGGTGCGCCACCGATCAACAAGGTGACCACAGTTGGTGCACCTTGATAAACATCGGGTATCCACATGTGAAATGGCACAACACCGAGCTTGAATGCCAAACCAGCCACGACAAACACCGTACCAAACACCAGCACCTCATGCTTGATATGTCCGGTCATGATGGCCTTGGAAACTTCATGAAGATCAAGGGAACCGGTTGCGCCATACAGCATCGAGATGCCATAAAGAAGAAACCCCGAGGCCAACGCCCCCAACACAAAGTATTTCATGGCAGCTTCGATGGCAACATCGTTATCCCGACGCAACGCCACCAAAGCGTAACTGGACAAAGTCAACAACTCGATCCCCATGTAGATCACCAGAAAGTTGTTTCCGGAAATCATGACAAACATGCCCAACAGAGAGAACAAACTAAGTGTGAACAACTCACCGCCACGCAGCATGTCCCGACCCGAAGCATAGGCCCGCCCGTAGATCAAGGTGACCATCACTGCCAAAGAAGCAAAACACTTCAGCCAGTTACCCAGGGAGTCACTGACGACCATGTTGCCGAATCCGTAAATGGTCTGGCCAACACTTGCATAACTTGCCTGCAGGGCGGCAACCGCGACTAAAGTGAACAGCGTCAAGATATAAGTGGGGGTTCGATTGGTATCCTTGACACCCAGATCAAACAGTGCAATCACGCAAGCCATGAGCAAAAGGAGCATCTCGGGATAAACCGCGACCAGACTTAGTTTGTCAATCATTTAAATCTCTTATCTCTAGGTGATCCGTGCAATGCAATCAATGCAACTTTGACAGCGCGACGTGTTTAAGCAACTCGGCAACCGAAACATCCATAACATCCGTGAACGGCTTGGGATACACCCCCATGTACAAAACTGCAATCGCCAGCAAGCTCAGGAAAAAGAATTCGCGTGAATTAATGTCGGCAAGCTTTTTGACATGATCATTCGCCACAGGGCCCAGATAGACACGCTTGAACATCCAGAGTGAGTAGGCCGCTCCAAAAATCAAAGCTGTGGCAGATGCCATTCCAACCCAGAAGTTAAACTTAACCGCACCCAAAATAACCATCCACTCGCCGACAAAACCGGCCGTTCCAGGCAATCCGCAATTAGCCATGAAAAACAACAAGGCAAATGCGGTGAACTTGGGCATCGTATTGATGACACCGCCATAGCTCGCAATCTCACGCGAATGCATCCGGTCATACAACACCCCAATGCCGAGAAACATGGCAGCGGAGACAAATCCGTGTGAAATCATCTGGACAATGCCACCGGCAACGCCGAGATCACTAAACACAAAAAAGCCCAGAGTAACAAAACCCATGTGCGCGATCGACGAATAAGCCACCAGTTTCTTCATGTCTTTCTGCACCATGGTGACCAGTCCAACATAGATCACGGCAGCCAACGAAAGACCAATCATCAAACCAGCCCATTCACGCGAAGCATCTGGCGTGACTGGCAAGGAAAACCTCAGGAAACCATAAGCACCCAACTTGAGCATGATGGCTGCAAGCACAGCCGAACCGCCCGTCGGAGCCTCGACGTGGACATCAGGTAACCAAGTGTGAACCGGCCACATGGGAACCTTGACTGCAAAAGCCGCCAAAAAGGCAAAAAACAGAAGCGTCTGCTCACTTTGACCGATTTTGAGTTTGTGCCAAACGACCAACTCAAAGCTTCCGCCAGAGATGTTATACAGATAAATCAGGGCAATCAGCATCAACAATGAGCCCAAAAGTGTATACAAGAAAAACTTGAAGGCCGCATAAATCTTGTTGGGTCCACCCCAAACACCAATGATCAGATACATCGGAATCAGTGTTGCCTCAAAAAACACGAAAAACAACAAGCCATCAATTGCGCAAAAAACGCCGATCATCAAACCGCTTAAAATCAAGAATGCCCCCATGTACTGATTTACACGGCTAGTGATTACTTCCCATCCAGCGATAACCACCACAAGATTAATGAATGCTGTAAGCAACACAAACCAAATGGAGATGCCATCAATCCCAAGGTGATAGTTGACATTAAAACGTTCGATCCACGGCGACATCTCACCAAACTGCATCGCTGCAGTCGTTACATCAAACTTGGTGTAAAGAGGCAAGGTAACCAACAAACTGACCAGAGCACCGATCAAAGCAATCCAGCGAACTGTCGGTGCCTGATCGTCACGCCCCAACGCAAGCAACACGACACCAAACAGAATTGGTGTCCAAATAGCCAGGCTCAACAAACCCATTTTTATATTTCTCCTATTTGAGCCAGACGAAATACGTCATCAAAACAAAAACACCAAGCACCATGGTCAAGGCATAGTCGTACAAGTACCCAGTCTGCACTTTGCGGATCACGCCAGAAACCCAACCAACAATGCGCCACGATCCATTCACGCACGCGCCATCAATCAAGGCTTGATCACCAACTTTCCATAAAGCCACGCCAAGTCCGCGTGCTCCACGAGCAAGAACATTCTCGTTAAACCAGTCCATGTAATACTTGTTTTCCAGCAAATTGAACAACGGTGTAACGCCTCGCTTGATGGCTGCTGGCAAGGCAGGATTGACCATGTACATGTAGTAGGCACAGACCACACCAGAGAGTGCCAGCCAGAATGGTGCAGCAGACAGGCCATGCACGGCCAACTGAACCGGGCCATGAAACTCTTCACGAAGAACTTCCAGTGCCTTGTGGATTTCGGAATCTATCAAGATTGAGTCTTTGAGAAAATCGCCAAAAAGCATCGGTCCAATTGTGATGTAGCCTATAACGACCGAAGGAATTGCCAGAAGGATCAACGGAACAGTCACCACCCAGGGCGACTCATTAGGCTTATGATGTGCATCATCTTGACCATGATCATGGCCGTGGTGGGTGTCCGGATTCTGATCAAAGCGCTCACGTCCATGAAATACCAAGAAGTACATCCGGAACGAATAAAAGGCGGTTACAAACACACCAGCCAACACAGCAAAATAAGCAAAACCTGAGGCCGGCAAGTGACTCGCATGGACGGCCATGATGATCTCGTCCTTGGAATAAAAACCGGAGAAAAACGGTGTGCCAATCAGCGCCAGTGAGCCTAGAAGTGAAGTCATCCAGGTAATGGGCATGTATTTGCGCAAGCCACCCATCCAGCGAATATCCTGATTGTGATGCACCCCCATGATGACTGAGCCGGCCGCCAAAAACAACAAAGCCTTGAAAAAGGCGTGCGTCATCAAATGAAACACGGCCACCGAGTAAGCGGACGCCCCCAGCGCAACCGTCATGTATCCGAGTTGTGACAAGGTTGAATAAGCCACAACCCGCTTGATGTCATTCTGGATAATACCCAAGAAGCCCATGAACAGCGCAGTGATAGCACCTATGACCAGAATGAAGTTGAGCGCGACATCACTCAATTCAAACAAGGGCGACATTCTTGCGACCATAAAAATACCCGCAGTCACCATGGTTGCGGCATGAATCAATGCCGAAATCGGTGTTGGACCTTCCATAGAGTCAGGCAACCAGACGTGCAGAGGAAACTGCGCCGATTTACCCATGGCTCCTATAAACAAACAGATGCATGCTACCGTGATGAGCATCCAGTCAGTACCCGGTAACATTAACTTGGATAGTTCGGCAGACCTAGCAAACACCTCGGTGTAATTGAGCGAACCCGCGTAAGCGGCCAGTAAGCCAATTCCCAGAATAAAGCCAAAATCACCAACCCGATTAACCAAGAAAGCTTTCATGTTGGCAAAAATTGCTGTCGGCTTATTGAACCAGAATCCAATCAGCAAATAGGAAACCAGTCCTACCGCTTCCCAACCAAAAAACAGCTGAAGCATGTTGTTGCTCATCACCAGCATCAACATGGAAAAGGTGAACAAAGAAATATAGGCGAAAAATCGGTTGTAACCTTCATCCTCTTCCATGTAGCCCACGGTGTAGATGTGAACCATCAGCGACACAAAACTGACGACACACATCATCATGGCAGTCAGTCCATCGACCAAAAAACCAATCTCCATTTTCAGGCCGCCAAGCACCATCCAGGTGTAAACGGTCTCATTGAAGCGCGCTCCCTCCGCAACACTCTTCAGGGTGGCAGCTGACAAAATGAACGCGATCAACACGCCCAATATAGCGAGCGTGTGGGACATGCGCCTGCCGATGAGATTGCCGCCAAACTTTGTCCCCCAAACACCGGCGGAAATGGCACCAATCAAAGGGGCCAGAGGAATGGCCAGAAGCGTTGTTAGAGAAAGGGCTTGACTCATTTTGACTAGCCTTTCAACGAATCAAGTTCGTCAACATTGATATTCGCCTTATTGCGAAATAGCAGAACCAGTATGGCCAGTCCAATCGCAGCCTCTGCCGCCGCCACAGTGAGAACAAAGAACACAAAAATCTGACCATTCAAGTCGCCTAGGTAGTAGGAAAAGGCAACAAAATTGGTATTGACAGCAAGCAACATAAGTTCAATCGCCATCATCAACACGATCAGATTTTTTCGGTTGAGGAAAATACCCACAACAGACAGCGCAAACAGAATGGCACCTAGTGACAAAAAATGGCCCAGTGACAGCGTCATGCCTTGCTCCCTGCAGATGGTGCTTGCGTTTCATTCGATTCCACTGCCGGCCGGGTAGCATCCAGTTTCACTACAGTCATCCGGTCGCTGGCTTTCACGTGCACCTGGTCAGCTGCATTGATTGCCTTGCTTTCCTTTCGGTGCCGTAACGTCAGGGCAATTGCAGCAATCATGGCCACCAGAAGAATCGCGGCAGCCACTTCCAATGGATACAAATATTCGGTATAGAGCAATTTGCCGAGCTCACGCGTGTTGGAAACACCGACCCCGGGTTTGGCAAGCGCACCGACCACATTCGGCTCTGTACTGACACGAAAGCCACCCATCAAAACTGCCGACATTTCCAGGCTGATAAAAATGCCCACCACGGCAGCCAGGGGAAAATGCTTCCAAAAGCCAACCCGCAAACTCTCAAGATTGACATCGAGCATCATCACCACAAAAAGGAACAGCACCATCACGGCACCGACATACACCAGCACCAGGGAAAGCGACAAAAATTCTGCCTTTAACAACATCCAGACCATAGAAGCCTGAAAGAAAGTCAGAACAAGATACAAAACAGCATAAACAGGATTACGCGCCGTGATGACACGAAACGCTGCAAACAACAACACAACTGAAAACAGGTAAAACAGACCGGTCGTGACACTCATGATTCAGATTCTTTCTTACGACGGATCAACGGTATTTGGCATCGGACAGCTTGTTGGCCGCAATTTCCGGCTCATATCGATCACCAATTGCCAACAACATTGCTTTAGTGAAGTAAAGATCGCCGCGTTGCTCACCGTGGTATTCCAGAATGTTGGTTTCCACTATCGAATCCACCGGGCAACTTTCCTCACAAAATCCACAAAAAATGCATTTGGTTAGATCAATGTCATAACGGGTTGTTCGTCGAGATCCATCTGTCCGAACGTCGGACTCGATGGTGATGGCCATGGCTGGGCAAACGGCTTCACAGAGCTTGCAGGCAATACAACGCTCTTCTCCGTTCTCATAACGACGCAAAGCGTGCAGACCGCGGAACCGCGGTGACAAAGGTGTCTTTTCTTCCGGATATTCCAGCGTAATCTTGCTTCGGAATGCATATTTACCGGTCAGGTGCATGCCTTTGAGTAGCTCAATCAAAAAGAAACTCGACAGAAAGTCCTTCAGTGAAAAAGCACCTTTACATGTGCTGTCAACAGGTTTTGAAGTTGGGGTAGACATAGACGGCTCTAATTACTTCCAAATGTTCCACGGGGTTTGCATCCAAGCACCAACGACCACCAACCAAACCAGGGTGACTGGTATGAAAATCTTCCAACCCAAACGCATAATTTGGTCATACCGAAAACGTGGAAATGTCACCCGAACCCAGATGAAAAGCGTCATCATGAAGAACGTTTTGAGGCCAAGCCATACCCAACCCGGTATCCAATTGAACAATACACTGTCAATTGGCGACAGCCAGCCACCCAAGAACATCGTCGCCGCAAGAATTGAGATGAGCCAGATACTGGCGTATTCAGCCATCTGGAACATGGCCCAGGACATCCCTGAATATTCCACCATATGTCCAGCGACAATTTCTGACTCCCCTTCAATCACGTCAAATGGAGTTCTATTGGTCTCTGCCAAACCAGACACAAAATACACGACAAAAATCGGTAATAACGGCAACCAGTTCCACGAGAGAAAGGACAGACCCATTTGCGCGAAATGGCCCTTACCCTGACCGACCACAATGTCCGACAGATTCAAACTCGCCGAAACCATCAACACAATCAACAGGCAAAAGCCCATCGCGATTTCATAACTCACCATTTGTGCCGAGGCACGCAATGCGCCTAAAAAAGCGTACTTGGAGTTCGAAGACCAGCCGGAAACGATGACTCCATAGATCTCCATCGAGGTAATCGCCATCAAAAACAAAAGTCCAGCGTTCAAATTCGCCGCCGCAACTTCCGGTCCAAACGGCACCACCACCCAGGCAGCAAGTGCCGGCGCGACCGTCAAGACTGGCCCCAGGTAAAAAAGAAACTTGTCAGACGCAGCCGGACGGACGATCTCTTTGGTCATGAGTTTCAGAGCGTCAGCAATCGGCTGCAACAGTCCCCAGGGCCCAACACGATTCGGGCCAAGTCGAATCTGAACCCAACCTAGCAATTTACGCTCCCACAAAGTGGCGTAGGTG
Source organism: Rhodoferax sp. (assembly GCA_020048795.1). Taxonomy (GTDB): domain Bacteria; phylum Pseudomonadota; class Gammaproteobacteria; order Burkholderiales; family Burkholderiaceae_C; genus Rhodoferax. Next base: position 7,252 of record JAIFMA010000058.1, on the reverse strand, counting down.
ACGGCCGTCAACACAAGCATCAAGACCAAAACGACTTTAACCAGTGCCCAAATTGTGGGCCAGACAATCCCAGACCACCATGGCGCAACGAAAAGCCCCTGTCCAAATGAAAAAATGGTCTCGATCATGCTGTAACCTCCAGAGTATCAGCGGACTTGGCATCCGCTGTTCTTTGCAACGAGGGAGATCGACGCACAATACTATCAAGTTGATAAATACTTGCCACACAGGGTTCGAGACGCGATGACTGCCCTTCCATGTCCCTGCCACAGACATTGCTAAGTCGACTGGCAGGAACCCACTCAAGCGGCCCGGCTTGTTCTGCTTGAAGATGCTGGAGCACATCTTGCGACGAATTAAAATCAAATCCCGGCAGGCCCAGCGTGCTCGCCAATGCTCGCAGCACCTTCCAAGCCGGTCGCGCCTCACCTAGCGGCTTGACCACCGCATGAAAACCCTGAAGCCGACCTTCAGCATTCACAAAGGTTCCGGAAGTCTCCGTAAACGGAGCTATCGGCAGCAGAACATCACTGATATCCAGATTAGCTTTGAATGGACTCAAGGTGACAAGCATCTCACACTGTTTCAATGCTGCTACGGCAGTTCGACCCGCTGCCGAATCAAACTGCGGCTCGTTATTCAGCAAGATTGTGGCTTTCAATGCTCCTTGCAACATCTGTCCGGCGTTTAATCCGCCCGAACCAGGCAACGCACCAACCCATTGCGCGCCGACGGTATTGGCAGCTTCTGTAAGGTAACCGACCAACGCGCCCGTCTGTGAGCCAATCCACATGGCTAATGCCAACAATTGACTGGCCTGTCCGTGATGCGCCGCAGCGTTGCCAAGCAGGACTGCTTTGCGCTCACCACTGAGCAGCGAATCTGCAATGGCACTAGCCACAGCAGTTTCTCGTCCATTTCGCGGAGCCGGCACATTCATCTTCAACGCGATAGCAGCAGCGATATCGGCCAATGCTTGCACCCAGTCTGATGCCGGTGCAAAGCAACGGTGCCTCAATGGCATGGCCCAATCCACTTGGTCTGCATTCAAGGCAGTTACGGCGCAACCACTGCGGGCAGCCTGACGAATGCGCTGAGCGAACAACGGATGATCCTTGCGAAGGTTGGAACCTACCACCAGCACACTTTGCAAATGCGACAAATCGGCAATGGACATTCCAAGATACCGCACGCCTTCCTGGTCCGTCTCAAACTCCGCGTGACGCAGACGGTAATCTATGTTTTGACTACCCAAGCCACGTACTACCGCACCAGCAAGATACAACTCCTCTAAAGTACTGTGTGGGCTGACAAGCGCACCGATAGACTTGGCACCATGCTCGGACTTGATACTTTGCAGACCATGCGCCACATATTCCAGCGCAGTTTTCCAGTCCACACTCTTCCACTCGCCACCCTGTTTAAGCATGGGTCCAGTCAGTCGCTCAGCGCTGTTCAATGCCTCATACGAGAAACGATCCCGGTCAGCGATCCAGCACTCGTTAACGGCTTCATTCTCCAACGGCACAACCCGCATTACCTTGTTATTCTTGACTTGGACAATCAAGTTGGCACCAGTGGAATCATGTGGACTGACCGACTTGCGCCGTGACAGCTCCCAAGTACGGGCACTGTAGCGAAACGGTTTACTGGTAAGTGCACCCACCGGACAAATATCGATCATGTTGCCCGACAGCTCTGAATCAACCGACTGACCCACGAAGGTCTCAATTTCCGCATGTTCGCCACGATGCGACATACCCAGTTCCATCACACCGGCAATTTCCTGACCAAAACGCACACAGCGGGTGCAGTGGATGCAACGGCTCATCTCCTCCATGGAAATCAGGGGGCCGACATTTTTGTGAAAAACAACCCGTTTTTCTTCCTCGTACCGTGAGGCCGTGCCACCATAGCCCACGGCCAAATCCTGAAGCTGGCATTCTCCACCCTGGTCACAAATCGGGCAATCCAAAGGATGATTGATCAACAGGAACTCCATCACCGACTGCTGAGCTTTGACAGCCTTCACAGTCGTCGTGTGAACCACCATCCCCTGCGTCACGGGTGTCGCACAGGCCGGCATCGGCTTGGGCATCTTTTCAACATCGACCAGACACATGCGACAGCTTGCCGCAATACTGAGTTTTTTGTGGTAGCAGAAGTGGGGAATATAGGTTCCTGCCTTTTCGGCGGCATGCATGATCATGCTGCCCTGAGCAATATCCACCTTCTTGCCGTCGAGTTCAATTTCAATCATCTTGGCACTCGCTCAAACGTAGGCTGGGACCATACAGGTCTTGTGCTCAACGTGGTATTCAAATTCAGGTCTGAAATGCTTCAACATAGCGCGGACCGGCATGGCCGCAGCGTCACCCAGTGCACAAATGGTACGACCTTGTATGTCGCCTGCCACGCTATCGAGCAAGTCCATGTCACTGGTTCGCCCCTGCCCGTTTTCAATCCGATCCACCACACGCCATAACCAGCCGGTACCCTCGCGGCAAGGCGTGCACTGACCGCAGGATTCATGCATGTAAAAATAACTCAGGCGTTGCAGGCTCTTGACCATACAACGGCTGTCATCCATCACGATCACTGCGCCGGAACCCAACATCGAGCCCGCCTTGGCAATTGAATCGTAATCCATCGTGCAGTCCATCATCAGCGACGCAGGCAATACCGGCGATGAAGATCCGCCAGGAATGACTGCCTTCAACTTGCGGCCTATCCGGACACCCCCAGCAAGCTCCAGCACCGTGGCGAAAGGTGTTCCCATCGGCACTTCAAAGTTGCCAGGGCGCTCGACATCACCACTGACGGAGTAAATCTTGGTACCACCGTTGTTGGGCTTTCCACACGCCAGGTAGGCGGCACCTCCGTTGCGGATGATCCAGGGCACTGCCGCAAACGTCTCGGTGTTGTTGATCGTCGTGGGCTTGCCATAGAGTCCAAAACTGGCGGGAAATGGTGGCTTGAACCGAGGTTGACCTTTCTTGCCCTCCAAGGACTCCAACAAGGCAGTTTCTTCGCCGCAGATATAAGCACCGAATCCATGCGCTGCGTGGAGCTCAAAACTGAAACTACTTCCTAAAATATTGTCACCCAAAAGGCCAGCTGCGCGCGCCTCTTCGAGCGCTACTTCAAACCGCTCGTAGGTTGAAAAAATCTCACCGTGAATGTAGTTGTACCCGACAGCTGTACCCATGGCGTAAGCCGCGATGGCCATGCCTTCAATCACAATGTGCGGATTAAATTCCAAAATCTCCCGATCCTTGCAAGTACCCGGCTCACCCTCATCAGAATTACAAACCAAATACTTATGACCGGGGAACTGTCGCGGCATGAAACTCCATTTCAAACCTGTCGGAAAACCCGCGCCACCGCGTCCACGCAAGGCCGACTCCTTGACGGTGGCAATCACTTGATCCTGGGTCATTCCAGCGCCGCCATCCTTTCCCAAAATCTTGCGCAGCGCCTGGTAGCCGCCCCGGCTTTGGTAGTCTTTCAGACGCCAGTTGGAACCATTGAGCTCAGCCAGAATCTGGGGTTCAATGTGCCGACCGTGAAAGCAGGTCTCTATCCCTGCAGAGCGAAACTGGTCGAGAATTTGCTGCGCCTTCATCATTGATCTCCCGCTGCTCGCAATCCGTCCACCAACTGATCGAGTTTCTCGGGGGTCATAAAACTACACATCGAACGGTCATTCACCAGCATCACCGGTGAATCCGCACAGGCCCCCAGGCACTCACTTTGCTGTAACGTGAACATGCCATCCGGTGTGGTTTGGCCCATGCAAACGCCCAGCTTCTTTTCCAAATACTGCAAGGTGTTGACACCATCACGCAACTGACATGGCAGGTTGGTGCAGACACTAAGTTTGTACTTGCCAACCGGTCGCTGGTTATACATGTTGTAAAAGGTGGTCACTTCATGCACAGCCATGACAGGCATGGCCAGATACTGGGCGACATCGCGCTCAGTCTCCTCACTGACATAACCCTGATCTTGTTGCGCAATGGACAAACAAGCCATCACAGCTGACTGCTTTTGATCCGCCGGGTATTTGGCAACTTCGCGGGCGAAGCGCGCTTTGGATTCTTCTGAAATCATCGGTCCACTTCCCCAAACACAATATCCATGGTGCCTATGATGGACACGGCATCCGCAATCATGTGCCCCTTGCCCATTTCATCGAGGGCGGCCAAATGCACAAAAGCCGGAGGACGAATTTTCATTCGGTAAGGTTTATTGGCACCATCGCTGACGATGTAGATGCCAAACTCACCCTTGGGATGCTCGATGGCTGAGTAGGTTTCCCCCTCAGGCACGCAAAACCCTTCGGTGAACAGCTTGAAGTGGTGAATCAGGTCTTCCATGTTGGATTTCATGGACTCCCGATCTGGCGGAGCGATCTTGCGGTTGTCCGTGATCACAGGACCCGGGTTGACCCGCAGCCAATCGACACATTGCTTGATGATGCGGTTGGACTGCTTCATCTCCTCCATGCGCACCAGATACCGGTCATAGGTATCACCTGTCTTGCCAACCGGAATATCGAAGTCAAGCCTGTTGTACACCTCATAAGGCTGCGACTTGCGCAAATCCCAGGCAAAGCCAGAGCCCCGCAACATCGGACCCGAAAACCCAAGATTCAAAGCGCGTTCGGGTGTTACCACCCCAATACCCACGGTGCGTTGTTTCCAGATACGGTTGTCCGTCAGGAGCGTATGGTACTCCCCAAGATAGTTCGGGAATCTCAGGGTGAAATCCGCAATGAAGTCAAGCAGACTTCCACCACGATTTCGATTCAGCCGCTCGGTAGACTTGGCGCTGCGAATCTTGCTGGGCGCATGACGTGGCATCGTGTCGGGCAAATCCCGGTAAACACCACCTGGCCGAAAGTACGCAGCATGCATTCGAGCGCCACTGACGGCTTCATAAATGTCCAACAAATCCTCGCGCTCACGAAAGGCGAACAACATCACAGTCATGGCACCGCAATCGATCGCATGCGCTCCAACCCACAACAGATGGTTCAGCAACCGTGTGATCTCGGCAAACATCACCCGGATGTACTGAGCTCGCAACGGCACGTCCAAATCGAGCATTTTTTCCAGCGCCAGGCAATAGGCTTGCTCGTTGCACATCATCGACATGTAGTCAAGCCGGTCCATGTAGGGCAGGGCCTGCAGGTAGGTCTTGCTCTCTGCCAGCTTTTCTGTCGCCCGATGCAACAAACCGATGTGCGGGTCTGCCCGTTGAATCACTTCGCCATCAAGTTCCAGCACCAAACGCAGCACACCGTGCGCCGCCGGGTGCTGCGGCCCGAAATTGAGTGTGTAGTTCTTTATTTCAGCCATAACTCAAACTGCCTTATGCAAGCCCCCATAGTTGTCCTCACGGACGATCCGCGGGGTAATTTCGCGGGGCTCAATCGTGACAGGCTGATACACCACACGCTTCTGCTCTGCGTCATAACGCATCTCGACATGACCGACCAATGGAAAATCCTTGCGGAACGGATGCCCGATAAAACCATAATCAGTCAAGATACGCCGCAGATCGTCGTGACCTTCAAAAACGATGCCATACAAATCAAAAGCCTCACGCTCAAACCAGTTGGCCGAACTCCAGACATCCATCACGCTTGACAATATCGGGGCATCGTCATCGGCAGCAAAAACCTTGACACGAACACGCTGATTCAGGCTGACTGACAGCAAATGAAGCACTGCACAAAAACGCAAACCATCCGGACTCCCGCTTGGGTATTCTGAATAGTCCACTCCACATAAATCCATCAGTTGCTCAAAACGACAAGCTGGACTGTCCCGCAGCGCGATAGCCGCTGAATGGTAGTTTTCTGCGGAAACAACAACCGTGACCTGCCCTAAATCAATTGAAATTCGCTGGATCATCGTCCCCAGCGCAGTTTCCACGGCGGCACGGATGTCCTCAGCGCGAATCGAGAATGTTGTCATGCTTGTCCCTCAGACCCGCGCGATAGTTTGCGTACGACGAATCTTGCGCTGCAACTGCAAAATTCCATAAATCAATGCCTCAGCGGTTGGCGGGCAACCTGGCACATAAACATCCACAGGAACAATTCGGTCACAACCACGCACCACAGAATAGCTGTAGTGGTAATAACCACCACCGTTGGCACACGAACCCATGCTGATGACCCACCGTGGCTCAGCCATCTGGTCGTAGACCTTACGAAACGCAGGTGCCATTTTATTGGTCAGCGTTCCGGCAACAATGATCAAATCCGACTGCCGCGGACTCGGGCGAAACACCTCTGCGCCAAAGCGGCTGATGTCATACCGCGCAGCCGCAGCGTGCATCATTTCAACCGCACAACAAGCCAAACCAAAGGTCATGGGCCACACTGAACCGGTCTTGGCCCAGTTCACCACGGCGTCGTAGCTCGTGGTGACAAAGCCCTCTTTGAGAATACCTTCAATCATTGCCTTACTCCCAATCCAGAGCGCCTTTGATCCACATGTACACAAAGCCAATCGTCAAAATGGTCACAATCTCCAACCCGACCAGATAACCGTACAGACCCAGTTCCTTGAGCGTCAGGGCCCATGGAAACAACAAGGCAGTTTCAAGGTCAAACAAAATAAACAAAATTGCAATCAGGTAATAACGCACATCAAATTTCATCCGCGCATCGCCAAATGCTTCGAAACCACATTCATAAGGGGAGTTTTTCGCGGGGTCGGGTCTGTTCGGCCCCAACACATATCCGATGACCTGTGGCATGACACCTGTTGCAATGCCAATCAGAATAAACAGAATAACTGGCAAATATTGATCTAGGTTCATCTTGCGAGAACTTGGTGCCGTCGGCGAGACTCGAACTCGCAAAGCTTTCGCCACTACCACCTCAAGATAGCGTGTCTACCAATTTCACCACGACGGCTTCTCTGATGATCCGAAAAGTCGATTGCCGCAATGGCCTTTTGACTGCACCGGACAGCTAAGAGTTTACCCTGAAATCTCTCTGATTCCCTGTGGGATTGACGAATCCGATGCGCAATTATTTGGCCGGAATCTGAGCCGCACCAGATGCCGCCAGGGCCGGCGCGACTGGCGCAGCCACCGGTGCAACCAGCGCGGCATTTTCCAGCACACTGCTGGAAGTCGCTGCCGGACGCACAGAGCCGAAATAGGCCAGCAATAACGTACTAACAAAAAACACTGTCGCCAACACGGCTGTGGTACGCGACAAGAAATTGGC
>JAIFMA010000238.1 GCA_020048795.1 Rhodoferax sp. | reverse complement strand
CGGGCATGTCGCCCTGCATGGCCTGGGTTTCCTGCGCCGTGTAGGTAGCCTGGTCCCACAGCTCAAAATAGCTGCCCATGCCCAACAACACTGCATCTTTGGTAATGCCCGCTGCCGCCCGCAGTTCGGGCGATATCAGCACACGTCCGGTGTTGTCCAACTCAACATCCATGGCGTTGCCCAGAAAGATCCGCTTCCACCACTGAGCCGACATCGGCAGGCTGCCAATACGTTCACGAAACTTTTCCCACTCCGGGCGGGCAAACAGCATCAAGCAGCCGTGCGGGTGCTTGGTGATGGTGAGCTGCCCATTGGCCGTGGCACTCAGAACGTCACGATGCCGGGTCGGCATGGACATGCGACCTTTTGCATCCAGACTTAATGAGGAAGCCCCTTGAAACACGACAGCAGACCTTTGTTGGGTGAATGACGGCAATCAAGGCGGTGAATTGACACTTTTCACCACTAAATTGCACTTTTTTGCACTGTATCAGCAAAATCATCCCCTGCAAACCGGCCTGCAACAATTTTTTACAATGGAATCAACGACTTAGAAGTCACCTTTAAGGCGAAAAAGTGTTTTGAATGAAGCACTTAGCGCGCTTTTTGAAAGTAATGTCTGAGGAAAACCCTGCAACTACCCCATCGTGTGCGGTCTGCGCAAACAGCCTACAGGATGTACCGGCTCAAGTCCTCGTTCTTGCTGAGCTCGGCCAGCCGCGCTTCCACATAGGCCGCATCGACCTGAACCGTTTGACCCGCCAGGTTGGTGGCATTGAAGCTGACTTCATCGAGCAAACGCTCCATCACCGTGGACAGGCGGCGCGCACCAATGTTCTCGGTGCGCTCGTTCACATCAAAGGCAATCTGCGCCAGGCGCGTGATGCCGGGGTCTGAAAATTCGACCGTGACCTGCTCGGTCGCCAGCAGCGCCTGATATTGTTTGACCAGCGACGCCGTGGTTTGCGTCAGGATCGCGACAAAGTCCTGTACCGACAGACTTTGCAGTTCGACCCGGATCGGAAAGCGCCCTTGCAGTTCGGGAATCAGATCGCTGGGTTTGCTCAAATGGAAGGCACCCGAGGCGATGAACAGGATGTGGTCGGTCTTGACCGTGCCATATTTGGTTGACACGCTGGTGCCCTCCACCAGCGGCAGCAAATCGCGCTGCACACCCTGGCGCGACACCTCGGCACCACTGCCTTCAGAGCGGGATGTCACCTTGTCGATTTCGTCAATGAACACAATGCCGTTTTGTTCCAGCATGTGCAGCGCCTGGGTCTTGATGTCGTCCTCGTTGACCAGTTTGGCGGCTTCTTCGTCGGCCAGCAGTTTCAACGCCTCGCTGATCTTGAGTTTGCGGGTCTGCCTTTTGTTCTGGTTGAGCTGGCCGAACATGCCACGCAGTTGCTCGGTCATTTCTTCCATGCCGGCCGGGCCCATGATTTCAAGTTGCGGCACCGCATTCGCCAGATCCACCTCGATTTCGCGGTCGTTGAGTTGACCCTCGCGCAGTTTCTTGCGAAAGTTCTGTCGTGCTGCACTCTCGGGCTCATTGTTCTCAAGCACACCAAACTCCTGGCGCGGCATGGGGATCAGAATGTCCAGCACACGGTTTTCGGCCACATCCTCAGCGCGGTGACGCACCTTTTGTGTCTCGGCCTGGCGGGTTTGCTTGACGGCAATGTCGGCTAGGTCGCGGATGATGGCATCGACATCCTTGCCGACATAACCGACCTCGGTGAATTTGGTGGCTTCAACCTTGATGAAAGGGGCATCGGCCAGACGCGCCAGACGGCGCGCGATTTCGGTCTTGCCAACCCCGGTGGGGCCAATCATCAGAATGTTCTTGGGCGTGATTTCGCTGCGCAGGTCAACCTCCACCTGCTGACGCCGCCAGCGGTTGCGCAGGGCAATGGCCACGGCGCGCTTGGCTTGTTGCTGGCCGACGATGTGTTTGTCGAGCTCGGCGACGATTTGTTGGGGTGTTAAAGATGACATGATTTCAAAATGTTGGGCACAGGGCAATGATCTTCGCTTGGCTCAGCAAACATGGTTTGGACCCGCCAGGTTTAGAGACTCTCAATGGTGTGGTTCATGTTGGTGTAAATGCAGATTTCGCCGGCAATTTCCAAAGACCGTTTCACGATATCCTGCGCGCTGAGTTCGGTGTGGTTGAGCAGCGCCATGGCGCTGGCCTGCGCATAAGCACCGCCTGAGCCGATCGTCACAATGCCGTTTTCCGGCTCCAGCACATCGCCATTGCCGGTAATGATGAGCGATGCCTCCAGGTCGGCCACGGCCAGCATCGCCTCCAGGCGGCGCAGCACGCGGTCAGTGCGCCAGTCCTTGGTCAGTTCGATGGCTGCGCGTACCAGATGACCCTGATGTTTTTCCAGCTTGGCCTCAAACCGTTCAAACAGCGTGAAGGCATCGGCAGTCGCGCCGGCAAAACCCGCCAGCACCTTGCCATGGTAGAGCTTGCGCACCTTGCGCGCCGTGCCCTTGACCACAATATTGCCCAGTGTGACCTGCCCGTCGCCGCCAATGGCGACCTGCATCCCCTGCGGCGTTTTGCGCCGCACACTGATGATGGTGGTTCCGTGGTATTGATCCATAAATAAAAACTGTCCTAGTTGTTTCGAATGATGATTCGGGCGTGCTCGTTGATGCCAATCAGGTGAAAAAACACCGCCACCAACTGAGGCACATCACGCAGCTCAATGCGAGCCCCTTGCGCCTGGGCATTGGCCATCCAGTTCAGAATGCTGCCGGCGGCTGAAAAATCAACCCGAACCAGTTCGGTACACGAAACCACCAGCTTGCGGTTGCCAGACATCGCTGCTTGCAGCGACTGCAGCACCGCTGACGCATCACCCAGCACCTCGCCGCGCAAGGCCAGCGGTTGGCCATTCACGTTATCCATCGGCGGCAACACCGACAGCATGGGCGGATCGGTCAGACGGGCAGAAGTCGCGACGGCGTTCAAAGTCGCGGCATCCAGTCGCTGGCAGCGTGCCGGTTGCCAGGAGGGTGGCGACATTTCAAAGGTCACGCAAAAGTCCAGCGCCACCAGTTCAAAGTCATCCTGCAAACGCAGGATACGCGCCAGATCAAGCCGCAAACGCCACCAGAACTGTTCAACCTGGCTGTCACCCATGGGGGTGTGAAGCCGCAGCAAATGCTCCAGAGCCTCAACACCTTCGAGGTACAGCCGCAAAGGCTGCTCGCACCAGTGCGCCAATAACGCCGCCAGCGTCTGCGCCGCTTGCGGGGTCATGGTCTTGATGGAGCGCCAGTCCAGCCAGGTGGATTCACTACTGCCCTGAACCACGTCCTGTAGCTGCAGCACCGCCGCAGCATCCAGTGTGGCCGGGCAATACCACCGCATCTGTCCGGCACCGGCCTCTGGGGTCGGCAAATCTGTCTGCGCCATGACCTGACCAGCATCCTGTAGCGCCCCACCCCAGACCGGCGCAGCACACTCGAATCGGAAGGCGTAGTCCGCTGCCATGTGTTCAAAACTGGCTCGCTGCCCGGTTGCGCGGTACAAGTCCAGCAGCGCACTGACCCAGGTCTGGCTCAACTCGGCCGCAGCGCCTGGAGTTTGCAAGGCACCCAGCAACACCGACTCGGCACCGCCATCGTCGCTGTTGGCAAAGCGGATCGCCGCCTCTTCAAGCCGGGGATCCGGCAGGGCTTGATCAGCATCGTTATCGGAAAATACCGACACCGAAAAGGCCCCGGTCACCGTCTGCGCGGACTCTGAAGCATCGGGCTTGGCTGTCGCAGCGGCAGAGTCTGCCGTCAGCCCAACCTCAGGGCACGGTTGCGCCCGCGACTTTTCCTGACGGTCTGCCAGGTCAGCGGGCATGGTGGTGGCAAAGGCGCTGTCCAGGCCCAAGGCCCCAGGTGGCTGTGCCGCTTGGGCCGCCACCTCACGCCCCATCAGTCCACCAGGTACCGACGGCTCACGCCCTTTCCACCACTGTTTGGACATCTGCGCTTCAATTTCATCGATTTTCTTCAGCGTATTGGCACGCTCTTCAAAAACCGAGTAACCCCAGCTGTCCTGAAATGACGATGCCGGTGCGGTGACACCCGCCACCATCGGCACAGCATTGCGCCGAAGTTTGCGCAGTTTGTCAAATTCGCGCCGGCGCACCGCGTCGTTGTACTGTTTACGCTCAATCATCTGTTTGAGCGCCTCCTTGCCCCGGTCAGCTGCGCGGGCCTCGCCGGGTTTGTCGATGTCCACCCAATCTACCGTCGGGTTAAGCACAAACTTGGCGACCTTCGACAGCAAACCAGAGCCATTGTCCTGCGTTGCCATAGAAAGAACTCCATTACCAGGCGGCCCGGATACAAAGCCTTAGTCCCCGAACATTTTTTGCTTGAGTTCGCGGCGCTGTTGGGCTTCCAGCGACAGGGTCGCAGTCGGGCGCGCCAGCAGGCGGCCCACACCAATCGATTCGCCGGTTTCATCGCAATAACCGTAGTCACCCGCATCGATGCGGCTGATCGACTGTTCGATCTTTTTCAGCAGTTTGCGCTCGCGGTCACGCGTGCGCAGCTCAAGCGCATGCTCCTCTTCAATGGTGGCCCGATCAGCCGGGTCTGGAACCACCACCGTGTCCTCACGCAGGTGCTCAGTGGTTTCACCGGCGTTGTTGAGAATGCCGTTCTTGAGGTCCACCAGCTTCATGCGAAAAAATGCCATCTGGGTGTCGTTCATGTATTTTCCAGTTGTTGGCCAACGCCGGGTCTTTTTTGACGGCAGAGGCCAACACCGGGGTGATCGGTGCCACCGTACTCATCTGGGTGAAGCTAGACTTGGCCGCGGTGGAGGCCACCGACTGCGCCATCGAGGGCACCGTCAACTGCGCCAGCCGTGACGATGGGCGGCCGGAGCGCACCGGCACACCCAGCGGTGTCAGTTGTGCAGCGCCAGCGGCGACCTTGGCCACCGGGGTCGGTGCGGCCGGCTTGGCGGCTTTGGGTGCATGGGCCGTGGGTTCAACAGGAGTTTTAGTCACTTCTTCGGGCTTCTTTTTAGAGGGATGAGAAACCGGCTTGCGGCTCACCGCGGCAAGCTCACCGGCCGGTACCGGCGTGGCAGGCTTGCCTGACACAACCGCCTTGTGGGTCCTGGCCGTTTTAACCGCAGCCGCATCCGCCTTGACCGCCACCACCGCTGGTTTGGCAACGGGCTTGCCAGTGGGTCCGGCTGTCAGCTTGGTGTCAGACTTGACCGTTTTGGCGACCGGGTCGGCCTTCGCGGCAGCATGGGGTTTGACGGCTTTGTCTGTCACGGTGGACCTCCTGGCAGGTTTTTGTTTGGTTTCCCATGGCGGGGTATTTTCTTCGGCGCGCGAGTTTACCGTCTTGGCTGCGAATAAACCCATCATTTGAAAAATCGAGGCAAACATCGACAATCCATTTGGCTGTGGTTAGCGGGTCAGACAAGGCTTTTTTCCATGCCCTGCAAAAAAATATCCTGCGGCAGGTCAATGCCAATGAACACCATTTTGCTGCACGGCTTTTCGTCCTGGCCCCAGAGCGGCCCCAGATCGCTGCCCATCAACTGATGCACGCCCTGGAAAATCACCTTGCGATCAGTGCCCTGCATGTAAAGAACGCCCTTGTAGCGCAGCATGCGCGGCCCATAAATATTGACCCCCGCGCCCAGAAAGTCTTCGAGCTTGGCCGGATCAAAGGCCCT
>JAIFMA010000135.1 GCA_020048795.1 Rhodoferax sp. | reverse complement strand
ACTGGCATGAGAGGGCGAAGCAACAACGGCATGGATGATCTGGCAATGGAACGCGCAGGCCAACAGCTTGACCAGCAACATCTATCGCATGGCCACCCCAGCAGATACCCCGAAACTACCGCCAAAATTCAATAACATCGGGTATCGACAACACGCGGCCTACTCGGCAACGGCTGGGTTTAATTGGGTGACAGGTGTGTTTGCCCCCCTGCGCATTGCCAAAATTTCTGTCATGGCGAACGAATTGAAGCCTGATGAAGTCACGCTGGGATGGTGCCAGGCGTGGTCAGCGTTGGCCGGATGACCGACTTCTACAATAAATGCATGACCGCCTATTCTTATGAAGCCGTAGATGCCCAGGGCAAAACCCGCAAGGGTGTGCTCGAGGCCGACTCGGCCAAAGCCGCCCGCAGTTTGCTGCGTGCCCAGGCACTGGTGCCGCTGTCGATGCAGGCGCTAGGGGCGGTGACCTCTGCTTTGGTGCTGGCCCAGGGCGGGACCGGTTCGGCGCATCGTTCACGGGTGTTTGGCCCGACGGCATTGGCGATCTGGACGCGCCAACTCGCAGGCCTGGTGTCATCAGGCCTGCCGCTGGAGCGTGCGCTCACCTCGCTGTCTGACGAAGCTGAAAAGGCCCCGGAGCGTGAGCTGGTGGCCACGCTGCGCGCCGAGGTCAATGGCGGTGCGCCCTTTGCCAAGGCGCTGTCGCAGCACCCGCGCGAGTTTTCCCACATCTATGTGGCGGTGATTGGCGCGGGTGAACAAAGTGGCAAGCTCGGGCTGGTGCTGGAGCGCCTGGCCGATGACCGGCCATCGTGTCGCTGGTGGCGGTGGTGATCGTGCTGTTTTTGGTGACTTATGTGGTGCCGCAGGTGGCCCATGTGTTTGCCAGCAGCAAACGGGCCCTGCCGTTTCTGACGGTGCTGATGATTGGCATCAGCAGCTTGGTGCGCGCTTATGGCTGGCTGCTCTTGATTGCTATGATTGCAGGAGCTATTGGCGCAAGACTGGCGCTGGCCAACGCCCAATTTCATGAAAAGTTTGATGCTGCCTGGCTGAATCTGCCCATTCTGGGCCGGCTGTCACGCAGTTACAACGCGGCGCGTTTTGCCAGCACCCTGGCGATGCTGGCCGCCGCCGGTGTGCCGATCCTGAAAGCGCTGCAGGCGGCGGCTGAAACGCTGTCCAACCGGGCCATGCGCAGCGATGCGCAGGACGCGCTGGTGCTGGTGCGCGAGGGCGCGCCGCTGGCTTCGGCGCTGGCGCAAAAAAAGCGTTTTCCACCGCTGCTGGCGATGTTTGCGCGTCTGGGTGAACAAACCGGGCAACTGCCAGTGATGCTGCAGCGCGCTGCCAAACAACTTGGCACCGAGGTGCAGCGCCGCGCCATGCAGTTGGCCACGCTGCTGGAGCCCTTGCTGATCGTGGCCATGGGTGTGGTGGTGATGCTGATTGTGCTGGCGGTGCTGATGCCGATCATCCAGCTCAATCAACTGGTGAAGTAGTGGCGCTACGGTGCCGTTACCCATCCACCAGACGCAACCCACACTCAGCACGGTGCGCCCCGGCTGTGCCAGTCCAGCAGCGAGTAGCCTGACAGCCTCAGCGCACCAGTGCCCGCGCCGCTGCGCTATCGATGGCTTTCTGGGCAAATTCGGCCCGCAAGGCCTTGAGCTTTTCGCGCGGGTTTTCTTTCAGCGTGTTTTGATCCAGCGCCATTTCGGCAATAAAGCGGCTGGGCTGGGCTGCCACCATCTCGCGGCCCTTTTTGCGTTTGCGCGTCCAGCTCACCGACAGACTGCGCTGGGCCCGGGTGATGCCCACATACATCAGGCGGCGCTCTTCCTGCAGATGGGTGGTCAATGTCTGGTCAGCGGCCTCCTGCGCTGCTACGCGTTGGGCACCGGATGCCTGGCCCGCGCTCTCGTCGGGGTTGTCGCGCAGCTTGAAGGGCAACATGCCTTCAGTCACGCCAACCAGCATCACGTGTGGCCATTCCAGCCCCTTGGAGGCGTGCAGCGTCGAGAGCGTAACCACGTTCTGGTCTTTTTCCTGCTCGCTGATAGTGGACAACAAGGACACGGTTTGTGCCACCTCCAGCAGCGACTTGATGTCGCCTGCCGCGCTGCTGCCCGAGGCATCTTCAATCTGACCGCCGCAGCGCCCACTCATCCAGTCCACAAAGTCCATCACATTGCTCCAGCGTGCTGCCGCCACCTGTGGGCTGTCTTCGCCATCGACCAGAAACTTCTCATAACCAACGTCTTTGAGCCAGTCCAGCAAAAAGCTTTTGGCGGCCTCGGCCCCCAGGGTGTGGCGGGCGCGCAACGCCAGGTCGCTGACCTCGCGGCCAAACTCATGCAGGCTGCCCAGCGCCTTGCCCGAAATGACACTGCCCAGGCTGCTGGAAAACAGCGCCTCAAACAGGCTGACCCGGTATTTGCTGGCAAAGTCGCCCAGATGCCCCAGCGTCTGGTGGCCAATGCCGCGTTTGGGCGTGGTCACAGCGCGCAAAAACGCCGGATCGTCGTTGTTGTTGATCCATAGCCGAAACCAGGCGCACAGGTCCTTGACTTCGGCCCGGTCAAAAAAGCTGGTGCCGCCCGACACCTTGTAGGGAATCTGCGCCTTGCGCAAGGCTTTCTCGAACGGTTTGGCCTGGTGGTTGGCACGGTACAACACGGCAAAGTCCCGAAATTCCCTGAACTGCGTTCCCGGGTGCGGCAGGCCGTTGATGCGCAGGCTCTGGATGCGTGCCACGGCGCGCTCGGCCTCGTGCTCTTCGGTGTCGGCATCCACCACCCGCACCGGCTCACCTTCGCCCAGATCGCTCCATAAATTTTTCGGAAACAGCTTGGGGTTGGGGCCGATGACATGGTTGGCAGCGCGCAGGATGGCGCTGGTGGAGCGGTAGTTCTGCTCCAGCTTGATGACCTTGAGGGCGGGAAAGTCGATCGGCAGCTTTTTCAAGTTGTCCAGCGTGGCACCACGCCAGCCGTAAATCGACTGGTCGTCGTCGCCCACGGCGGTAAAGCGCGCCTGGGCCGGGCCCTTGCCGCCCACCAGCAGTTTCAGCAGATCGTACTGGGTGGCGTTGGTATCCTGGTATTCATCCACCAGGATATGACCCGCCAGCGCTTGCCACTTCTGCCTGACGTGCTCGTGATTTTGTAGCAATTTAAGGGGCAGGCCAATCAGGTCATCAAAATCGACACTCTGGAATGCCGTCAATCGCTCCTCGTAATGTCCCATGATGCGCGCCACGCTGCGCTCGTTGTCACTGTTGGCCGCCAGTGCCGCACGCGCGGCGTTGAGGCCCTGGTTTTTCCACCGGCTGATGGTCCATTGCCATGAGCGCGCCGTGGCCGCATCGACGCTGCCGCCGGCGTCTTTCAGGATGCTGGTGACATCGTCGCTGTCGAGAATCGAAAAGTTGGGCTTCAGCCCCAGTGCCACGCCATCTTCGCGCAGCAAACGCACACCGAGCGCGTGAAAAGTGCAGATCACCGCGTCTTTGGCGGCCCGGCCGATCAGCTCGCGCGCGCGCGCGCGCATCTCGGCG
Organism: Rhodoferax sp.; assembly: GCA_020048795.1. Lineage (GTDB taxonomy): Bacteria > Pseudomonadota > Gammaproteobacteria > Burkholderiales > Burkholderiaceae_C > Rhodoferax. Next base: position 2,145 of record JAIFMA010000135.1, on the reverse strand, counting down.
GCGGCCTTGTTGGTGAAAGTGATGGCGAAAATGTGCCGGGCCGGGACACCCGACTGGATCAGGCGGCCAATTTTGTGGGTGATGACCCGGGTCTTGCCCGAGCCGGCACCTGCGAGCACCAGACACGGGCCGTGCAGGTAGTTCACAGCCTCCTGCTGGGCAAGGTTGAGTCCGGAGTTGACGGTGGGTGGAGATGACATGGTGCAAGGGGTACCGGGCACGCATCATAGCGGGACCCGGCGCGCCACAGGCAGCCAGACCTGCTGCCAGCGGTGACAATGCGCGGGTGCTCAAGATTTTCACCGTCACTTTTCCTTTCTTCGCGCTGGTGCTGTGCGGTTATCTGGCTGCGCGCCGGCGTTTGCTGCCGCTTGAAGCGATACCCGGGCTGAATGGTTTTGTGCTGTTTTTTGCCCTGCCCTGCATGTTGTACCGCTTTGGTGCCAGTACGCCGGTGGCGCAGTTGCTCGATGGCTCGGTGGCGCTGACCTGGCTGATTTCTGGCCTGGTGCTGGTGGCCTACACCGTGGCAACCAGCCTGAACAGCCGCATAGGCTGGAACGATGCAGCTTTTGGCGCGCTGGTGGCGGTGTTTCCCAACTCGGGCTTCATGGGGGTGCCGCTGCTGGTGGCGCTGCTGGGCCCCCAGGCGGCCGGACCAACCATCCTGACCATGGTGCTCGACATGATCGTCATCAGTTCGCTGTGCATCGCGCTGTCGCGGCTCGACGGGGCCGATCAACAGGGTGCCGCCAAGGCCTTGCAACACGCTTTGCGGGGCGTGCTGACCAACCCGATGCCTTGGGCCATTTTGCTGGGTGCACTGGCATCGGTGCTGGGGCTGGAACTGCCCCAGCCGGTGATGCAGGTGGTGGGCTTGCTAGCCGATGCCGCATCGCCAGTGGCCTTGTTCACCATTGGCACCGTGCTGGCACGCTCGCAGATGCTGGCCGCAGCCGGCCATTGCGTGGTGCCACTGCGGCGCGACTACCTGCCAGTGGCCTTGATCAAGCTGTTTTTGCACCCGCTGCTGGTGCTGCTGATCGGCGCCTCGCTGATCAGGTTGGGCTTGCCGTTGCAGCGTTTTGCCTTGACCGTGATTGTGCTGGTGGCGGCGCTGCCCAGCGCCAGCAACGTGTCACTGCTGGCTGAGCGCTTCGGGGCCAACAATGGGCGCGTGGCGCGCATTATTTTGCTGTCCACGGCGGCTGCATTTGTCAGCTTTTCACTGGCGGTGTCGCTGCTGGCACCATGAGGCCGGCTGACTGAAAGCTTGGAATCAGGTGATTGTTCGGCGGTTCACTTTCCGGAAGTCGGTGGCAGGCATCCTCGCGCAGGTTCAATGCCCGCACAAAGCTGGTGATGCCCAGGTTGTCAGAGCGACAGCACAGGCTGATTAAAACCAGAGTCATCCACACAAAGGTGAGTGAGCGCTTGCAGCCATTGAGTCCACAACCTCATAAAGGTGTCTCCTGGGCCTGTACCAAGCATCAAGAACGCTGGTTAAATGCTGCTAGCATGATAAAGCTATCGGCTGCGAATCGCTAATTTGCAGCGACCCCCGAGGCCAAACCTACCCGGTTGGCAGGCTTTTTTTGCCCTGAGCGCAGGCAGTGTCAACTGTGCTGATTTGCCGGTCCTCATGGCCAAGAAGATGCCAAGGTACCCGGTGCCGGTCGCGTTGATCGGACACCTGGCGGTTGATGTGAAGTTTCAGCAGCAGCGCTGCTGGCGGGCCTGCTGCAAGGGGCGCAGACGCATCTGATATCGAAACCAATTCCGAACGCGCGGATGCAACAACGATGATGACTACGGCAGGTGAGTGCTATATTTCAAGACCTGACCCCATCCCCGGAGCTTCAAACGTCTAAAATTACTTATCTAGCATCAAACTCATCAAACCCGGGAGTGAGTGAATTGTTTAAATGTGGCTATTCCCTCACCGCCTCGCTATCTTTGGCTTGTGCCTGCGCCATGGCGCAAACCCCACCGGCCCCGCTGTCCTTTGCCGTGTCGGGCTACCGAGTCCAGGGCAACACCCTGCTTGATGCCAGCCGGGTCGAGCAGGCCACCCGACCGTTCACCAGCCCGCAGGCCAGCTTCGAGACCATCCAGCAGGCACTCGAATCGCTTGAGAAGGCCTAT
>JAIFMA010000033.1 GCA_020048795.1 Rhodoferax sp. | reverse complement strand
GCGGCGTTTCCGGTCGGGCTGTTCACCTGCGTCACCGGGGTGTCGGGCTCTGGCAAGTCCACCCTGGTCAACGACACGCTTTACAAGGCGGTGGCACGCACCATCTATCGTGCCCATGACGAACCCTCAGAACACGTGGCCATCGAAGGCATTGAATATTTTGACAAGGTGATCAATGTCGACCAGTCGCCCATTGGCCGCACGCCGCGCAGCAACCCGGCCACCTACACCGGCCTGTTCACGCCAATTCGCGAGCTGATGGCCGAGGTGCCCACGGCGCGTGAGCGCGGCTACGGCCCGGGGCGCTTCAGCTTCAATGTCAGTCAGGCATCCGGGGGTGGGCGTTGCGAAGCCTGCGAGGGCGACGGCATGGTCAAGGTCGAGATGCATTTTTTGCCCGATGTCTATGTGCCCTGTGATGTCTGTACCGGCAAGCGTTACAACCGGGAAACCCTGGAGGTGCTCTACAAGGGTAAAAACATCGCACAGATTCTGGACCTGACGGTCGAGGCTGCCCATGACTTTTTCAAGGCCGTGCCCACCATTGCCCGCAAGCTGCACACGCTGCTGGACGTGGGGCTGAGCTACATCCGCCTGGGGCAGGCCGCCACCACCTTGTCGGGTGGCGAGGCGCAGCGCGTCAAGCTGGCGCTGGAGCTCAGCAAACGCGACACCGGCCGCACGCTCTACATTTTGGACGAGCCCACTACCGGCCTGCACTTTGCCGACATCAAGCTGCTGCTCAAAGTGCTGCACCAGTTGCGCGATGCTGGCAACACCATTGTGGTGATCGAGCACAACCTGGACGTGATTAAAACGGCTGACTGGCTGATCGACATGGGCCCTGAGGGTGGCAGTGGCGGTGGTAGCGTGGTGGGGGTTGGCACGCCTGAAGTGCTGGCTGCCAACCCGGCCAGCCACACCGGGCGTTACCTGGCGCGACTGTTGTAACGGCACGGCGATTGATCTTGACCGAAACACTTTCCATGTCAAGCCAGTAGCCCCGGTATTAGACTCGACCCATGAAAAAACTGTTGCGTGACTTGTCTTACCTGAGCGGTCTGCGGGACCGTCAAGCGATGGATTTTGCGCTGGTCAAACTGGTGGCTCAAAGCGATTTGTGGTGCTTCAGTGCCGTGCGTTTGCTTCGGGCAGTCGGTCCGGAAAACGACCAGCATTGGGTGACTCTGGGTAAGCTTGACCGCCAGCACCCTGTGCCCGAGCGCGACCATTTCTGGTTCGATGCCAGCAGGCTACCCCGCCTGTCAGACTTTACGCAGCGCGAGGATGCTATCGTCACCGAATCCGTGGTCCGCCGCGGCCATGGTCCGTTTACCACCGTTTTTCCGATTGATACCCAGGCCAGTGTTTGCAGCCTGCTTGAAGTTGAGTCAGATGAAGCGGTGTCGGCTGATGCTGAAGCCTTGATCGACAGTGTCTTGCACCTCTATGAAAACCTGCAAGGCTTGCTGGACTATGGCGAACGTGATTCCTTGACCGAATTGCTCAACCGCAAGACTTTTGACGGTGCTTTCTTGCGTGCCGCGCAAACCCAGGACATCTCGCAGGATCTTGACCATCCAGATCGGCGCAACGTCCAGACACCAGGCACCTATTGGCTGGCCGTGATTGACATTGACCATTTCAAGAACGTCAACGACAACTTTGGTCATTTGATTGGTGATGAAGTGTTGTTGTTGCTGGCCCGGCAAATGCGTGCCAATTTCCGCTTTCATGACCAGTTGTACCGTTTTGGTGGTGAGGAGTTTGTGGTGTTGATGCGCTGCGCCGATCACGCCGATGCCGTTGCTGCGCTGGAACGTTTTCGCCGGCAGATCGAACAACATGCCTTTCCGCAGGTGGGCCAGATCACCATCAGTATTGGTTTTGCCCCGCTGCGCGACAACGACACCCCCAGCGGTGCGTTTGACCGAGCCGACAAGGCGGTGTATCACGCCAAGAGTCATGGTCGCAATCAGACATGCAGCTTTACCGCGCTGGTCGCCTCCGGTGACCTGATCGACACCTCCGATGGTGCCGAGGAAGTTGATTTTTTTTAGGGGAAATTGTGCATACCCAGCTTGATAACCTAGCATCCACCGGCGCGCGGCGCAACAAGGTGGTCAGTGCGGCCGAGGCAGTGCGGCTGATTCACGATGGCGACACCGTGGCCACCGGCGGTTTTATCGGCATCGGCTTTGCCGAAGAAATTGCCGTTGCTCTGGAAAGCCGTTTTTTGCAAAGCCAGGCCGAAACCGGGCTTGGATTGCCGCAAAACCTGACACTGATCTACGCCGCCGGCCAGGGCGATGGCCAGACGCGCGGGCTCAACCATTTTGGCCACGCCGGGCTGGTGCGACGTGTCATTGGCGGGCATTGGGGTCTGGTGCCCAGGCTGCAAGAGCTGGCGATCAGCAACCAGATTGAGGCCTACAACCTGCCCCAGGGGGTCATCACCCACCTGTTTCGCGACATTGCGGCGGGCAAACCCGGCACACTGACGCATGTCGGGCTCGACACCTTTGTTGATCCGCTGTTTGGCGGCGGAAAAATCAACCAACGCACCACCGCAGACCTGGTACGGCGCATCCAGATGGATGGGCGCGATTACCTTTTTTACCAGGCGCTACCGATTCAGGTGGGCATTATTCGCGCCACCACGGCCGACCCGGACGGCAACCTCAGCATGGAGCGCGAAGCCCTCACGCTGGAGGCCCTGGCCATTGCCATGGCGGCCCACAACAGCGGCGGTATTGTGATTGCCCAGGTGGAGCGGCTGGCTGAGGCCAACACCCTGCATTCGCGCAGTGTCAAGATCCCCGGTGTTTTGGTGGATGCGGTGGTGGTGGCCACTGATCCGGCTTACCACATGCAGACCTTCTCGGAGTCCTACAACCCGGCCTACTCGGGCGAAATCCGTGTGCCGGTCAGTCTGATGGAACCCATGCCCCTGTGTGAACGCAAGGTCATTGCGCGTCGTGCGGCGCTCGAACTCAAACCGAACAACGTGGTCAATCTGGGCATCGGCATGCCTGAGGGGGTGGCGGCGGTAGCGGCAGAAGAGCGGCTATTTGATCTGCTCACCCTGACGGCAGAGCCAGGTGTGATTGGCGGCATTCCGGCCGGTGGCCTGAGTTTTGGTGCCGCCATCAACGCCCAGGCGGTGATCGATCAACCCAACCAGTTTGACTTTTACGACGGCGGGGGTCTGGACGTGGCGGTGCTGGGTCTGGCGCAGGCTGACGCGCAAGGCAATCTCAACGTCAGCAAGTTCAGCGGCCGCCTGTCGGGTGCCGGCGGCTTCATCAACATCAGTCAGAATGCCAAGAAGGTGGTGTTTGTCGGCACCTTTACGGCCGGCCAGTTGCAACTGAACATCACGGAGGGCCAGCTTCACATCGAGGTTGAAGGCAGCCAGCGCAAATTTGTCCAGCAAGTCGAACACCGCACTTTCAGCGCGCGTGAGGCCATCAAGCGCGGACGCCAGGTGTTGTATGTGACCGAGCGTTGTGTGCTGCGCCTGACGGGCAGCTTTGAGCAGCCGGCGCTGGAACTGCTTGAAATCGCCCCCGGGGTGGATGTGCAGCACGATGTGCTGGCGCAGATGGATTTTGTGCCGCTGATCAGTCCGCACCTCACTACCATGGACGTGGCACTGTTTCGGGCCGAGTCGATGGGATTGCGCGAGCGGCTGTTGGCCGCGCCATTGGCACGGCGTCTGGACCTGGATCGGGAGCATCGCATGTTGTTTATCAACTTTGAGGGGCTCTCGATCGATAGCACCACTGACATCAACGCGATCGAGGCGCTGGTCACCCACCTGCTGGAGCCGCTGGGGCACCGGGTGGCCGTGGTGGTCAACTACGACAGCTTCACCATCCTGCCGCCACTGCTGGATGGCTACACCAGCATGGTGCAGCGGCTCAAACGGCGCTTCTACAGCCGTGTCACGCGCTACGGCACGGGTGGCTTTTTGAAAGCCCGGCTGGAAGCTGCCAATCAGCAGGGTCATCGGCCCTGATCAACCCCGACATGCTACAATAAGTGTAGCTATAGGCGCAAGCACAGCAAGGGCCTGGTCGATAAATCACAGGTTTTTTGGACTCGCACTGCGCGACAGGTGACCCGCAAAGGCTGCATCACAAACGCAGCCAGCCGGGTGTCATGGACCCTGATGTGATTGAGCAGCCAGTCTGACAGGAAAGGGGGCCCTGCAAGTCATCGATCTCGACACCGCAAGGGACAGCGCTCGAGTGCTTGTGGCCAAAAAGCCAGGGCCAAACTCAAAGATGGGGAGGACCGCAAGCTTCGTCTGATCACAGCGCAGGATATTCTTGATCCATTTGATTGACACACAGTCTACAAGGGTCACAGAACTGCGGCAGAAGCGATGGGGCGATGGGCTTCGGCGGCTAATGCCATAGAGTACGAAGTCGACAATGCCCACGCGCAGGGCCGGCCCCCATTGCTGACGTACAACCCGTTGACGATCCTCAAAACAAAACAGAAATACCGGTGACCACAATCAACTTGAACGCGATTACCAAGCCAGGGGTGGGACATTTGCAGGTCGTGGCTGTGATGGCGGGCGTTGTGTGTCTTCATCAGCGTCGTCATGCGCAAGATAAACGCTATTCGTTAGAAATTTGGTTTCAAGGCTATTCGTTGGCTATCATGGGCACCTTATTTGACTCACCAAACGGGGAAAGACATGGCTGAACAAATCCCAGGCAATCGCGATGTCGTCGTCGCCATCAATGACACTTTGAGCGTTTGTGGAGATCGCCGTGTAGATGTTGGTCGCAATCTGTCCAGCTCACAGTCGGCAAAAACTTGCGCATCAAGGCAGACGATTCGCTGGAACTGGTATGTGGAGCTGCCAGCATTGTGATGAAAAAAGACGGCACCATTATCATCAAGGGTAAGGACATCACGATCGCAGGCAGTGGCAAGGTAAATATCAAAGCTTCCGGCGATTTGGTACTGAAAGGCAGCAAGGTGTCGCAGAACTAGCTGCTTGCACCTCGCCTAGGGTTCGCGGGCATTAATCGTCGAGCCGTGGTAAAACCAGCCGAACTCATGATGCTGGTGCGTGATTTGCCGAAATTTACATCATCAGCGGGCGGCTTTGGTGTCTGAATTGGGACACAGGTTGTGGCAGGCAAAGCGTTCAATGTGAGCCAATATGTCATGACGCTGCCCATGGTTTTTGCCTGAGGGTTGTATGACCGCTTCACGGTAAAAAGTGTATCGGTGGCAAGAAATTTGGCGAAACGCCAAGTAACGCACAAAGCCAGAACACACCCAAAACTTGACACCGCATTGGTCTGGAATCCTTATTGCTAATTTTCGGGATCCATCGTCAAATCAAAACGAACGGTGGCGGTCATCATGGCTCCTTCTGGCTGACGGTATTTTGCCGTATAGCATTTTTTCCTTGCGAATGCTATATTTCAAGACCTGACCCTATGGCCTATGGCTTGTGACCCCAGTGATCGCGGACAATGGCAGCCATGCCCACCTCCACCCCGCACGACACCGGCTACAAGCTGCTGTTCTCGCACCCTGAAATGGTGCGCGACC
>JAIFMA010000020.1 GCA_020048795.1 Rhodoferax sp. | reverse complement strand
TGCGTTTCGGGTTGCGCCTGCGCCCAGCGCAGCAAAGCCTCGCCCCACTGCCTGGCAAGCAGCGGATCAACCTCAAAAACCGTAAAACGACTCTTCTCGCGGATGCGGGTGCGCAGCAAACTCATGCCACCGGCATCGTAGTCAAGCTGCTGCAACTCAATCACCTGCCCACCCAGCGGACTGGTAAATTTTTCTAACGGAATAACACTGAACATAAGAGCTGGTTTCACTGTTTTTTTGCCCTAGGCTGGCTGCGCCGGGCCGGCCAAATGATAAGCAGGCGAACCCAATCGCGGCCACAAACCGTATTTGGCGCAATCACGAGCCAACCGTCTATAACCGACTCGGGTTAGCACATATAGACCGAATGGGTAGCCTGATCTACTCAACGAGGGTGATGGTTGTGCGGCCCGGGTGGCCCGTAACATTCACATCGCTTCTGGTGCATCAGGCGCAAGTTTGGTGCATCAGCAAAATCGTGACAGCAACGCCAAATTTTTCGCCCCTGACTGGAGATTCGCCATGAGCAAACCACCCCATGACACCCCAATGCTCGATCAGCTCGAAAGCGGTCCATGGCCGAGTTTCGTGACTGGGCTGAAGCGTCTTGCCAAAGACAATGACTACATGACTGACCTGATGGGTCAATTGGAGCACTCTTACAAGACCCGCAAGGGTTATTGGAAGGGCGGCACGGTCGGAGTGTTTGGCTACGGTGGTGGTGTCATTCCACGCTTCTCCGAAGTGGCCGAGATGTTTCCAGCCTCGAAAGAATTCCACACCCTGCGCGTTCAGCCGCCGGCTGGCATGCACTACGACACCGCCGTGTTGCGCAAAATGTGTGACATCTGGGAAAAACATGGCTCTGGGCTGATTGCTTTCCATGGTCAGTCGGGCGACATCATGTTCCAGGGTGCCAGCACGGCGAATGTGCAGGGTGCATTTGATGAATTGAACGAACTCGGCTTTGATCTGGGTGGTGCCGGTCCCGCCTTGACGAAGCGCGTGCCCACCGTGCAGTGGTCAACAGCTTTCTGGACGACATGCACCGTCCGGCCCTGCCTTACAAGTTCAAGTTCAAGTTTTCAGGCTGCCCCAACGACTGCATGAATTCGATCCAGCGCGCCGACATGGCCGTCATTGGCACCTGGCGCGACAACATCCGCACTGACGAAGCCATGGCCAAGAAGTGGTTTGCAAAACACGGCATGACCGAACTGGTCAACGATGTGGTCAGCCGCTGCCCGACCAAGGCCATCATGCTGAAGGACATCAAGAACGTGGGCACCGGTGCCAAAACTTCGTGCGCTGCATGCACTGCATCAACGTCATGACGGGTGCGCTGGCCACTGGCACCGACAAGGGTGTAACGGTGCTGATGGGCGGCAAGCGCACACTCAAGATCGGCGACCTGATGGGTACCGTGGTGATTCCGTTCATGAAGATGGAAACCGACGCAGATTACGAGGCCCTGGTGGAGCACGCCCAAAAGTCGATTGACTTCTTTGCCGAAAACGCCCTGGAGCACGAGCGCACCGGCGAAATGATTGAACGCATTGGCCTGATCAACTTCCTCGAAGGCATTGGCCTGGAAATTGATCCCAACATGGTGTCGACCCCGCGCACCAATCCTTATGTCCGCACCGATGGCTGGGACGACGAGGTGGCCAAGCTCAACGCCCGCAAGGCTGCGGCCTGAAACAAAACCTTCAAGAACCGAGGAAGACAATCATGGCAACCATGCGCACCCCGATCGAAAGTGGCGTTCCAGACAACAAGCAGTTTCTGCACCCGCTGATGAAGAAGAACTATGGCAACTGGAAATACCACGACCGGCCACGTCCGGGCGTTCTGCACCATGTGGCACATTCTGGCGACGAGATCTGGACGGTTCGTGCCGGCACCCAGCGGCAAATGGACCTGTTCACCATTCGCAAACTGTGCGACATCGCCGACCAGCACGCCGATGGCCATGTGCGCTTTACCATTCGTAGCAACATCGAATACATGGTGTCCGATGAGTCCCGCGTGGCACCGCTGATTGAAGCACTGACCAGCAACGGTTTTCCGGTGGGTGGCACCGGCAATTCGGTATCGGCCATCGCCCACACTCAGGGCTGGCTGCATTGCGACATTCCCGGCACCGACGCGTCGGGCGCGGTCAAGGCGCTGATGGACGACCTGCATGCCGAGTTCATCAAGGAAGAAATGCCCAACCGGGTGCACCTGTCCACCTCTTGCTGCGAAATCAATTGCGGTGGCCAGGCCGACATTGCCATCATCATCCAGCACACCAAGCCGCCGAAGATCAACCATGACCTGGTGGCCAACATGTGCGAGCGCCCGACCGTGGTGGCGCGATGCCCGGTAGCGGCCATTCGCCCGGCCATGGTCAACGGCAAGCCTTCGCTGGAAATTGACGAATCCAAATGTATGTGCTGCGGCGCCTGCTACCCACCCTGCCCACCCATGCAGATCAATGACCCCGAGCACAGCAAACTGGCGATCTGGGTGGGCGGCAAGAATTCCAACGCCCGTGGCAAGCCGACCTTCATGAAAATGGTGGCATCGGGCTTGCCCAACAACCCGCCGCGCTGGCCGGAAGTGTCGGCCATGGTGAAAAAGATTCTTTATACCTACAAGGAAGACGCACGATCCTGGGAACGTGTGTCGGACTGGATCGAGCGTATTGGCTGGCCGGCGTTTTTTGAGAAATGCGACCTGCCGTTCACCAAGTACCTGATTGACGACTGGCGTGGTTCGCGTTCGAGTTTGAATGCATCAACCCACATTCGTTTCTGACCCAACCTGGAACCTAGGCAATCATGAAATTCGGCTTACTTGTCAGTGAAGGCCCTTACACGCACCAGGCATCGGACAGCGCCTACCAGTTTGTGGTAGCCGCTCTTGCCAAAGGTCATGAGATACAGCGTGTCTTCTTCTACCACGATGGTGTCAACAATGCGACCCGCCTAACCGAACCGCCGCAGGACGACCGTCATGTGGTCAATCGCTGGTCGGCCGTGGCGGCAGCGCACAAGGTGGACCTGGTGGTGTGTGTGGCTGCAGCCTTGCGCCGCGGCATCAAGGACGAGGTGCTGGCACCGGGCTTTCGCATTTCTGGCCTGGGCCAGTTGGTCGACAGCGGCATCAAGGCAGACCGACTGATCACATTTGGCGACTAATCCAGAAAGACACACCAATGAGTGACCAGCAAGCAACCCCCGCCAGTGGCCCCAAAGTGAAGAAATTCATGTTTGTCAACCGCAAGGCCCCCTACGGCACCATCTACGCACTTGAGAGCCTGGAGGTGGTGCTGATCACTGCCACCTTCGATCAGGATGTGAGCCTGGTGTTTATTGACGATGGTGTTTATGAACTGGTCAAGGGCCAGCAAACCAAAGGCATTGGCATCAAGAACTTTTCGCCTTCTTACCGAGCTCTGGACGGTTACGACGTTGAAAAACTGTACGTGGACCGGGTATCGCTGGCACAACGCGGCCTGACCGAAAAAGACCTGTTGGTGCCGGTCGAAGTGCTAGACGCCAAGGAAATGGGTCAACTGATGGCCGAGCAGGACGTGATCCTGAGTTTCTGATCAGCACTGACAATTTAAGGACAAAACCGATGTTGCATATTGTGAATAAATCACCGTTCCAGACCAGCACACTGAAAAGCTGCCTGGCAATGGCCCAGCCTGGTAGTGCGGTGCTGCTGATTGAAGACGGCGTGTACGGCGCGACCACGGGTTCTGCCATCGAGGCCGAGATTCGTCAGGCCAGCACTGCCATCAAGTTTTACGCGCTGCAACCTGATATGGATGCCCGCGGCGTGACCCCCAAGCTGATGGATGGCATCACGCTGGTGGATTACAGTGGTTTTGTTGATCTGACCGTGGAATACAGCACCTCGCATTCCTGGCTTTGATCGACCGGATAGACAGTTACTTTTTTATTTTTTTGGAGAAAACTCATGAGCTTTGAAATCAACGGCAAAACCTACGAAACAGACGAAGAAGGCTACCTGCTGAACCTGTCCGAATGGACCACGGACGCCGCAGGTCACCTGGCTGAAGAAGAAAAAGTTGTTTTGACCGACAACCATTGGGAAGTGATCAATTTCCTGCGGGAGTATTACAACGAGTACCAGATCGCCCCGGCCGTGCGTGTGTTGACCAAAGCCATTGGAAAACAGTTTGGCGAAGAAAAAGGCAACAGCAAGTATTTGTATGACCTGTTCCCCTATGGCCCGGCCAAGCAGGCTTGCAAGATCGCTGGCTTGCCTAAGCCCACTGGCTGTATCTAAGCCGCAGCCCTTAGCGCCAAATTCCTGGCACAAAGCCCCTTCAACGCTGGTGTAGCCGATGTCAATACTGTCGATTTTTTACGCAGTTCTGTTCAATGTCGCTACCTTGGTGCTGGTCGTTGGGGTGGCGAACAAGATCCGGCGATATGCCAAGACACCGGCACCGCTGAAGATTGCCACCACACCTGCGCCGATCAACAACAGCGGTGTGCTCTGGCGCATGGTCAGGGAAGTGGTTTATTTCGAGAGTCTGTTCAAGTCCAGCAAGTGGACCTGGATATTCGGCTGGGCTTTTCATTTCACGCTGTTGTTGGTGTTGTTGCGCCACCTGCGTTATTTTCAGGAACCCGTCTGGTTGCCTGTAGTGCTGGTTCAGCCCTTTGGCACCTACGCGGGCTTCATCATGGTCGCCGCGCTGCTGGGGCTGTGGGGTCGGCGTTGGCTGGTTGATCGCGTGCGTTACATCTCAACGCCTTCGGATCACCTCATGCTGGCCTTGCTGCTGGGCATTGGTGTGTCTGGTCTGGGCATGCGCTTTGTGACCCACACGGATATTGTGGCAGTCAAGGTATTCATGCTGGGCTTGATGCGGCTGGACTGGCAACCCTTGCCCACTGATGTCGTTTTGCTGGTTCACTTGGCACTGGTGGCGCTGCTGATGTTGATTTTCCCGATCAGCAAGCTGCTGCACGCACCTGGCCTGTTTTTCAGCCCAAGCCGCAACCAAGCAGACAATGCCCGCGAAGTCCGTCATATTTCGGCGTGGGCGGCCGCACTTGACAAACGTCCTTGAGCACCCGTACCACCATGGCCACCGCTGCGTTCGATACCCCCAAGCTCAAGAGCTACCCGGTCATTCCCCTGGTGCAGGTGGGTGCGATGTCACACCTCAAGCCCTTTGTCGCATCAGCGCCGATTCAAAAGGCATTGGGTTTCCCGGATCAATTGGTCGAGGACTGGCAAGCCAAAGCCATCGCCAAGATGGGCGAATTGCTCGGCAAATACCGTTCCCTGCAGGTGTACATGGATGCCTGCGTGCATTGTGGTGCCTGCTCTGACAAGTGTCACTACTTTTTGGGCACGGGTGACCCCAAAAACATGCCGGTGGCGCGTCAGGATTTGATGCGCAAAATTTACCGCCGTTATTTCACGGTGGCGGGTAAATATTTTCCTCAGTTGGTCGGAGCGGTTGACCTGACCAGAGAAGTGCTGGACGAGTGGTACAGCTATTTCAACCAATGCTCCGAGTGTCGCCGGTGCTCGGTTTTTTGCCCCTACGGCATTGACACTGCTGAGGTCACCATGGCGGCCCGTGAAATCATGGCCTCCATTGGTTTAGGGCAAAAGTACGCCAACGAGATCATTGGCAAGGTGCACCGCATTGGCAACAACCTGGGCATTCCGGGTCCGGCACTGGTCAACACCCTCGAAGGCCTGGAAGAAGACACCAAAGATGAGACCGGCCTGGACATCAAGTTTCCGCTCGATGTGAAAGGTGCTGAGGTGTTGCTCATCACGCCCTCGGCCGACTTTTTCTCCGAGCCTCACGTCGAGAGTCTGATTGGTTATGCCAAGGTCTTTCACGCCGCAGGCATCAGTTGGACCTTGAGCTCGCATGCCTCGGAGGCTGGCAACTTTGGCATGTTCATTGGCAACTACGAACAAATGCGTAGCATTTCACTGCGGGTGCGCGAGGCCGCGTTGGAATTGGGCGTCAAACGCATTGTGGTGGGCGAGTGCGGCCACGCCTGGCGGGTCGCCTACAGCTTCTGGAACACCCTGATTGGACCATTTGACTACCTCGATCCGCGTTATCCGGTGCCGCAACATATTTGCGAAGTGACTGACGACCTGATTCAACGCGGTGCCCTGCACTTTGACAAAGAAAAGAACGACGGTCGCATCATCACCTTCCACGACTCGTGCAATGTGGCCCGCGCTTCGCGCATGGGAAATACCCCCGGCGGCCAATTTGTGATTCCACGACGCATCATCACGGCCGTGGCCAACAATTTTCATGACATGGCTCCCGAGACCATTCATGAGAGCACTTTCTGCTGCGGTGGCGGTGGTGGCCTGTTGACCGACGACTTGCTGGAATTGCGGGTCAAGGGTGCCTTGCCACGCATGGAAGCTCTGAAACACGTTGTGGATGACCATGGTGTTAATTTCATGGCCACCATCTGCGCCATCTGCAAAGCGCAATTTACCAAAGTACTGCCCTTCTATGGCTTCAACATGAGCATGGTGGGCGGGGTACACCAGTTGGTCAGCAAAGCCATTCGCCTCGGGGACAGGTAACACTTGCCTTTGGGCCATCACGTATAAATCTCAGGAGACACTTCCATGTCAGCGTCCACAGATACCCCCGCCGTCAAGCCCCTAAACTTTCGCCGTTACAAGGATGGCGACAACAAGGTGCGCTCGTGGCAAAAAGAAATTTTTGATGCCGGGCATTCCCACAAATGCCCCACTTACATCCAGAGTACGCCGCCGTGCCAGGGAAGTTGCCCGGCCGGTGAGGACATTCGGGGTTATTTGAACATCGTGCGGGGTATCGAAAAACCACCCGCCGGCATGAAGTGGCAGGAATATGCGTTTCGCCGCCTGACTGAAGCCAACCCGTTTCCCTCGGTGATGGGTCGGGTCTGCCCGGCACCTTGCGAGTCGGGTTGCAACCGCAATCAGTTAGAAGATTTTGTTGGCATCAACAGCGTCGAGCACTTTTTAGGTGACTATGCAGTGCAAAACAAACTGACCTTCAACAAGCCGGGTGAGCAAAGCGGCAAGTCCGTGGCCGTGATTGGTGGCGGCCCTGCCGGTCTGTCAGCGGCTTATCAACTGGCTTTGCGAGGCCACGCGGTAACGTTGTTTGACGAGCGCGCAGAGCTTGGCGGCATGATGCGCTACGGCATTCCAGGCTTTCGCACCCCGCGTGACATCCTCGATGCCGAGATTCAGCGCATTCTTGATCTGGGTGTTCAGACCCGCATGAACTGCCGTATCGGCACCGATGTCACGATGGCGCAAATCCGGGCTGATTTTGACGCGGTCTTCTTAGGCCTGGGTGCGCAGGCGGGTCGTGCGCTGCCGGTTGACGGGGCCGATGCGCCCAACTGCGTCACTGCCACGGCTTTCCTGAAGGCTTTTAACGACGGTCGTCTGCGCCACGTGGGCAAACGCATTGTCGTGGTGGGCGGTGGCGATACCTCGATTGACGTGGCCACCGTGGCACGCCGCCTGGGCCACATCGACAAAATCCATGAGTCTGATCGTCCGGAAAACATCATCGGTGGCCACCTCGCACACGACGTGGCTGAAGCTTCTGTTCGCCAGGGTGCCGAGGTCACCTTGACATCGATTTTCGCCGTGGACAAGATGCAGGCCAGCCGCCATGAGGTGGAACACGCACAGTCTGAAGGGATCACGATTCGCGGTGGCATGGCCCCGATGGGCGTGATCCGTGACGAAACCGGACGCGCAACAGCGTTGCGCATCATCCAGTGCGAAGCCAAAATCGTCAGTGGTCGGCTGGAAATCAAGAACATCGCAGGCACCGAAGAAGACATTCCAGCAGATTTGATCGTGTCGGCCATCGGTCAGGCGGTAGATTTCACCGGGCTGGAAGAATTCAACAACGGCAAGGGTGCCATCAACAACGACAAGAACTACCAGGTGCAAGGACAGCCCGGCTGCTTTGTCGGCGGTGACGTGATCCGTCCGCACTTGTTGACCACCGCGATTGGCCATGGCGCGATTGCAGCCGACGGCATTGATCGCTTCCTGCAAAACGAGCCAATTGAGAAGCGCCCGAAGATCGACGTGCATGCGTTTGACCTGAAACGCAAAATGCTCGAAAAAGGCTATGCCTTCACCGATGCCAGCGAACCGATGCGTGGCACCGACAAGAGTGCCGTGGCGATCCATAACTACGACGACCGCTCGGATCGTTATGTCATCTCGCACAAGGAACTGTTCCTCGGTCACTTTCCGTTTGTGGCGCGTCATCGTCGAGGCATGGTGTCGCTGACGGCCGCAGAGGCCCTGAACAACTTTCAGGAACGCCTACAGCCCCTGCTGGAAGCACAGGCACTTGCCGAAGCCAAGCGCTGCATGAGTTGCGGTCAGTGTTTTGAATGTGACAACTGCGTGGTGTATTGCCCACAGGTCGCCGTGTTCAAGGTACCCAAGAGCAAGGCAACCACCGGGCGCTATGTGGACACCAACTACAACAAGTGCATCGGCTGCCATATTTGCGCCGATGTTTGCCCCACCGGCTACATCCAGATGGGCCTGGGGGACTAAGCTGATGTCGCTTCGCATTGTCTTTTCACCGGGCGTGCTTCGAGCTTGGAGCTGTGCGCTCGTGCTGTTGGTGTCAAGCCTGGCTACGCAAGCGCAGAGCGCGGGCGCTGGGCGTGTGCCAAAGCCTGTGATCGAGCCGGCGCGAGGTGGTCAGTGCGTCGAAAGCCCTGACTTCATGCGTCGCAACCACATGCTGCTTTTAAAACATCAACGGGTCGATACCTTGCGCGGCGGCATCCGAACCGGCAAATACAGCTTACAGGGCTGCATTGAATGCCACGCCAGCCAGACCAGCAACAGCGTGAGCGCCAACGACACCAATTTCTGTCAAAGCTGCCACAACTACGCGGCCGTCTCGCTGGACTGTTTTGGTTGTCACGCCAATAAGCCGGCCGGAGCGTCATCGCAGCTTGCAAAAACGCAGGCGGCGTCCATTGCGCAACAGGTCAAGCCATGAAGTCCGACACCTCTCGATCCAGGGACAAGTCCGGTGCATCAACCTCAGGTCGACGTGGGTTTCTCGGCGTTGTGGCCGCCGGTTTGGCCGGTATTTTGATCGCACCCGGTGTGCGCCTGATCGAGATCGCCCAGGCCACGCCTGCCAGCACCGGTGCCACCAGTAAGGTTCGTTGGGGCATGCTGATCGACAGCTCGAAATGCGCCAGTACTTGCAACGACTGCGTTACCGCCTGCAACACTGAAAACGGCCTATCCGGGGGCACCTTGCCCACCGATTCGCAGTGGATTCGCAAGATTGAAATCAAGGACGCACATTCGGGAAAGGTTCAGTCTCTGCCGATGATGTGCCAGCACTGTGCGCACCCGCCTTGCGTGGATGTCTGCCCAACTGGCGCATCGTTCAAGCGTGCCGATGGGATTGTGCTGGTGGACAAGCACATTTGCATTGGCTGCCGATATTGCATGATGGCCTGCCCCTACAAGGCGCGATCATTTGTCCACTCACCTCAAACCAACCAAAAGCCGGATGTTCCACGTGGCATGGGCACGGTGGAGTCTTGTACCATGTGTGTTCACAAGGTAGATCGTGGTGAGCAGCCAGCCTGCGTGAGTGCCTGCGCCAAGGCTGGTCATGAGGCGATTGTGTTTGGCGATCTGAACGACCCGAATAGCGAGATATCCAGGCGTGTGGCCAAGTTCCAGACTCGGCAGATTCGGGAAAACCTTGATCTTGACACGGGTGTGCGGTATCTGGGAATCTAAGTCATGAAAATTACCCTCAGTGAACTCAAGGGCAGCAGCCCGGGTTACTACCTGCTGCTTGGCTCTTTCGCCTTGGTGGCTGTGGTCGGCTTGGCTGCAGTTTGGTACATGGAGCATTTCGGACACATCGTGACTGGCATGAACAATCAGATCGTCTGGGGCATGCCACACGTGTTTGCCGTGTTCCTGGTTGTTGCTGCGTCAGGTGCACTCAATGTGGCATCGATGGCTTCGGTATTCGGAAAAACCGAATTCAAACCTTTGGCACCAATGTCGGGCATGCTGGCGATCGCCTTGCTACTTGGCGGCTTGACCGTCTTGATGTTGGATTTGGGGCGACCGGATCGCTTGATCGTCGCAATGACGTATTACAACTTCAAGTCCATCTTTGCGCTCAACATTTTTCTCTACTCCGGGTTCATGGGTTTTGTCATCGTCTACCTTTGGACCATGATGGAGCGCCGGATGAATCAATTCACGCCGGTGGCGGGTCTGTTTGCGTTTATCTGGCGCATGGCATTGACGACAGGTACGGGCTCCATTTTTGGATTTTTGGTGGCGCGGCAAGCTTATGATTCTGCGTTACTGGCACCCTTGTTTATTGCGTTGTCGTTTAGCTATGGATTGGCTGTTTTCTTACTTGTTTTGATGTGGGCCGGCATGGGTAGTGGACGGCGCATCAGCCATCTCATGATGGGACGATTTGCGCGGCTACAGATCATATTTATTGCCGCCGGACTTTACTTTGTTCTCATCTACTACCTGACCAACTTTTACTTCACGCGCCATCACGGGTTTGTCCGCTTCATCTTGCTTGACGGCGGGGTTTACACCGCGCTGTTTTGGCTGGGCCCCATTCTGTTGGGCGCTGTGGTGCCAATCGCCCTGTTGTTGCATCCACGGATCGCCGAAATGCCCAGGCGTGTCGCGATGTGCGCTGGTATGGTGATCGCTGGTGGTTTTGCGCAGATGTACGTCACGATCGTTGGGGGTCAGGCTTTTCCGCTGATACTCTTCCCCGGCAAAGAAGTCTCAAGCACTTTCTTTGACGGGATCGTGAATCGCTACTCACCCGCCTTGCCGGAATGGTTGCTTGGATTTGGCGGCATCGCCATTGTTGGCATCATTGTCATGATTTCTCTGAAAGTGCTGGGGTTCATTCCTGAAAACCTCGCATCTGAAGACGATGTAGCCGCGGAGCATGTTCAGGCGGCTATCAAGCACTCCTGATGCGGTCGGCATGGCGCGTTTGCTGATTTCTGCGGCCCACAAATCATCGGGAAAGACCACCGTTACGCTGGGCTTGTGTGCTGCTTTTGTGGCGCAGGGCTTGAAAGTTCAGCCCTTCAAGAAGGGGCCGGACTACATCGACCCGATCTGGCTTGGGCTGGCAAGTCGCCGCCCCTGTCTGAACCTGGACCCGTATCTGATGACAAGCCAACAGATACATGCGTGTTTTGCTCAGTATTCAGAAGCATCTGACATCAGCATCGTTGAGGGCAACAAAGGACTCTACGATGGACTTGCGCTTGACGGCAGCAACAGCAATGCGGCACTCGCTCATTGGCTCGATTTGCCGGTGGTTTTAGTGCTTGACGCACGGGGAATGACCCGCGGGATCGCTCCCCTGATTTTGGGTTATCAGGCCTTTGATCTGGGTATCAAGATTGCGGGTGTCATCTTGAACCAGCTTGGGGGTTCGCGCCACGAGTCCAAGTTGCGCGCGGTCATCGAGCATTACACCGATGTCAAGGTTTTGGGTGCTGTGTCACACGATCCACGTCTTGGGGTGCTGGAACGTCACATGGGTCTGATGCCCAGCAACGAACTCGACGATCCGGTTGCACTGGTGGATTCGATCGGTGAACGCATTGCACAGCAAGTCGATCTGGCAACGCTGTTGGAAGTCGCTCGGGGAGCATCGCCCTTGCCAGAACCAACGCCAACGCCCCCGGTGATCCAGGCGAAAGTTGGTCTCCCACGGGTACGCATTGGACTGGCATCTGACAAGGCTTTTGGTTTTTATTACCCTGACGACCTACAAGCACTGGAACATGCCGGGGCAGACTTGGTGCACTTTGATACCTTGCACGACAAGCAATTGCCGGATGTCAACGGCCTTTTCATTGGTGGTGGATTTCCAGAAGTCTTCATGGCTGAGTTATCCTCTAACACTGGCATGCGCGAAAGCATTCGTACCGCCATTGAGCAAGGACTCCCGGTTTACGCTGAATGCGGAGGTTTGATGTACCTGGCGCGAAGCTTAAACTGGCACGATCAAACCTATCCGATGGTCGGCGCGCTGCCCGCAGATGTCAGGATGCATGAACGTCCGGTTGGACGTGGGTATGTGTCGCTCGAGGTGAGCGAGCATGCCCCGTGGACGACCCAGGGTGCAAGCGAGTTGGTTCGTGGTCACGAATTCCATTACTCAAGCCTTGAAAATGTCTCACCCGAGGTGCGGTTTGCTTACGCAGTGAAGCGTGGGCATGGGATTGACGGACAGCACGATGGCCTGCTGTGGCGCAACGTGCTGGCATCGTATTCACACCTGCGCAGTCAGGCCGGCTCTAATTGGGCACCGGCTTTTGTCGATTTTGTCCGATCATTGGAAAACCAAACTCTGGCAGGCAGATCTGCGCCAGCACGGTCCCATGTCGACGTAAATGGCGAACAGATCGCCACAGATCCTGAGGGCTACTTGCTTCATCTACACCAATGGAGCGAAGATTTTGCAATCGCACGCGCCAGGCTCGAGAATCTTGAGCTGACCACGCCCCATTGGGAGGTCATCCACTTTCTCAGGGACTACTATGAAGAGCACAGGGTGCAAGCCCAAGTGCGCTCTATGATTAAGCACTTTACAAAATGCTGGGGTGCAGAGCGCGGCAGCAATCACCATTTACACGCCATGTTTCCGGTCGGTGGGCCGCAAAAGCAGGGCAATCGTCTTGCTGGATTACTAAAAACCAAGGGCGAGCATTAAATCTTTCACTGGAGTTTCACGATGTTTACACTGACCAGCGCTGCTGCGCAGCAAATTCAACAAGCGGCCCTGGCCGGCAACGCCGAGAATCTGGCCCTTCGACTTGCCGCCAAGCTAGACACAGATGGCAGCCTGCAATATGGCATGGGTTTTGACGACCCGCAGGACGAGGACATCAAACTCAATATTCAAGGCATCCCAATCGTGATGGGTGCCCAGTACCAGGATATTCTTGAGAACACCACGCTTGATTTTGTCGAGTTGCGGCCGGGCGAGTTCAATTTCATTTTTATGGATGGACACCAGACCAGTCCTGAGCTTGCCGACAGTGGTTCTTCCGTGGGTGGGGGTGGTTGCGGCGCTTGTGGAAGCCAAAGCGGAGGTTGTCATTGAGTTCTCTCCATCCAGCTAACAAGACCACCGGATGCGTTTACCTGATTGGTGCGGGCCCCGGTGACGCCGAGTTATTGACCTTGCGGGCAGCGCGCCTGTTGCGAGGTGCTGACGTGGTCGTGTACGACAACCTGGTTTCGTCTGATGTGCTGGATTTTTTGCCACCTTCAGCGCAGCGGGTCTACGCCGGCAAGCGGCGTAACGAACACACCATGCGCCAGGAACAGATCAATGACTTATTGGTCAAACTGGCCCGTGAAGGCAAACAGGTGGTTCGGCTCAAGGGGGGTGATCCGTTCATTTTTGGGCGCGGCGGCGAAGAACTGCAAACGCTCGCAGCCCATGGGGTAGCCTTTGAAGTCATCCCAGGTGTCACCGCCGCTTCCGGTGTATCGAGTTATGCAGGTATTCCACTGACCCATCGGGACTACGCGCAAACCTGTCTTTTTGTCACCGGGCATCTCAAGGATGGCACCGCCGACCTGGACTGGCCCAGTCTGGTCCGACCCAATCAAACTGTGGTGATCTATATGGGCTTGAGTGGACTGCCTGAAATTTGTAAACAGTTGATTCAGCACGGTGCTCCTGCGGAACTTCCTGTAGCCGTGGTTCAGGATGGCAGCACGCAAACCCAGCGAGTTGTCATTGGCACCCTGACCAGCATCCCTGAACGGGTGGCCACGCAGCAACTAAAATCGCCCAGCCTGACTATCATCGGCAACGTGGTCAAGTTGCACGCTGAACTGGCTTGGTTCAAACCCTGCCCACCCCAACCGTGACCACTTGAAGAAAAAGACTTCAGATTCTGGTTTTCAGGCTCACTTCCGAGATCGATTTGTTGCTATCGGTCTCGCTACGAAACTCAAAGGCAAATACCGCCGCTTCCACACGCGATTTCAGGTTGAGTTTGTCCATGATGTGATGGACATGCAACTTAACCGTGTTGTGGCTGATATCCAGCGCCTTGGCAATCACTTTATTGCTTTGCCCATGCGCCACATGGTTAAGTACCTCACGTTCACGCTCGGTCAATGATGCCACCAAGTCGCCTCTGACAGACACTTTGGGGCCCGACTGCAGCAACTGCGCCAGCTTGAGTGTCATGGCAGAAGCCACGACCATTTCGCCACGCGCAGCGCGTCCGATGGCATCGATCATCTCTTCCGGCTCCATGTCCTTGAGCAAGTACCCGCGGGCACCAGCCCGCAGCGCCGCGGATAAATCAGCTTCGCTGTCGCTCATGGTCAAAATCACGACGGGTATCTCGCAACCCTGAGACCGAACATGACGCAATAAAGTCAACCCATCGGTGCTTGCCAGGCGCAAATCAAAAACCGCCAGATCGGGCTGATGCTCGCGCAACATGGGTAAAACCAGATCCGGATTTCCGGTGGCTCCAACCACCTGCATGTTGCCGCGATGAATCAGCAATTCGGTCAGCCCGCTGCGACATAGCGCATGGTCATCGACCAGCATCACCCGAATACTCATGCTCATTGACGCAGTGTAGAGGACAAAACACCCGATGGGATGACCAACCGAACCCGGGTGCCCCCACCTTCATTGGTACTGACCTCGACAACACCTCCCAAACGCTGCGCGCGACCGCGCATGATCTCCAGACCAAAGTGGGTCGATGCGGTCATTTCCTTGGCCATTGTCACAATCGTGGAGACCGATGGAGCGGCCATTCCCAAACCATCATCTTCAATCACAAATTCCAATCCTGATGCCGTTTTGTCAATCGCCACCACAGCATACCTGGCCATCGAATGCTTGGCAGTGTTTGCCAGCGCCTCCTGAACGATGTGAAACACCTGAATCTCCTGTTCGTCACTCAATTCCAGATTTTGGACCGAACTTCTGACCTCCAATTGAATTCCAGTGCGATCAAAAAACCCGCTGGCAATGCCATTGAGCGCGTGCATCAAGCCCATTGGGTCCATGCGGGCACGAAAATATGTCATGACCTCCCGCAAATTATGATGCACTTCACCAATCGCAGTCTTCACATCGGTCAAGTACTTGATCGAACTGATGTCGTCATGGGCC
Source organism: Rhodoferax sp. (assembly GCA_020048795.1). Lineage (GTDB taxonomy): Bacteria > Pseudomonadota > Gammaproteobacteria > Burkholderiales > Burkholderiaceae_C > Rhodoferax. The sequence continues at coordinate 8,597 of JAIFMA010000020.1, read as the reverse complement.
AGCATGGCTGCGTTCAACAGGGGCAAGCGCATCTTCACGTAAGCCAGCGTCTGCGCAATCACGTCATGAACCTCACCTGCCATCTCCTGGCGCTCTTTCATAACAGTCGCCCGCAAGCGCTCACGCTCAAGCTGTGCATTGTGTAGTGCCAGGCCAAGCATCTGACCAATGAGGCGCAACATGGTCTCGGTCTCTGCCGATAACTCGACATGCTCTGAAAAAAACAGGTTATAGATACCCAGTACTTGCTGGCCGTGAGTCAGGGATATCACCAGTACGCGCCGGCACTGCACGCCAAAATACGCCTGCTGGCTATGCTGGGCACACGAGCCCATGTCATCCATCCAGGCCAGCATGTCACGACCTGAGGCGAGGCCGCAGATGCCGCAGTCTCGCTGCACCAGTTGCTCAGCCTTGACCACATGCTCGGGCAATCCCAGGTGCCCCGCCAAGCGCATTTTTTTCCCATCATCCGTCACGACACGGACCGCACCCGCGCTGGCACCAGTCATGGCAACAATGGATATCAAAAAGCGCTCCAGCAACAACCTCAAATCGTCACCATGACCGACACCCACAGCCATGACCGTCGGCAAAGCGCCGACCACCGCCGTGGCGTGCATTTCCCTGGCAAGCTGTCTTTGGGGTTTGTTCATGGTCTTCGGTATGCTAATACATTAGTGTCCGCGCATGTAGCGTAAAAACCCGAATACGCACCAATTTAGTGCACCGGCTACCCATTTGGTCTAGCCGACGTTACCCGTGGTGGCTATAGACGATTTTTGGTCCCTTACATGTAATAGGGGCATTCTGCAAGCACCGCCCTGACCTCCTATTTGCACCCACTGCATGTCTGCCGCACCTATTCACGACCCCACCCAACCCGTAATGACCGGTGCCAGCACCGATGTACGCACCACCACCTGTTACATGTGCGCCTGCCGCTGCGGTATCAAGGTGCATTTGCGCGATGGCGAGGTGCGCTACATCGAAGGCAATCCCGAACATCCCTTGAACCAAGGCATCATCTGCGCCAAAGGTTCATCGGGCATTATGAAGCAGTATTCACCTGCAAGACTCACCAAACCCCTGAAACGAAAATCCGGCGCCGAACGCGGTGATGGTCAGTTTGAGGAAATCAGTTGGGAAGAGGCCTTCACCACCCTGGAACAAAGATTGCGGCACCTGCGCGCCACCGACCCCAAACAGTTTGCCCTGTTCACCGGCCGCGACCAGATGCAGGCTTTGACCGGCCTCTTCGCCCGCCAGTTTGGCACCCCCAACTATGCGGCACACGGTGGATTCTGCTCGGTCAATATGGCTGCAGGCATGATCTACACCATTGGCGGCTCGTTCTGGGAATTCGGTGGCCCTGACCTGGAACGTGCCAAACTGTTCGTGATGATCGGCACCGCCGAAGATCACCACTCCAACCCCATGAAGCGCGAACTCTCCAAGTTCAAGCGAAACGGTGGCCGTTTTGTCTCTGTCAACCCTGTGCGCACCGGTTATTCGGCCATTGCTGACGAATGGGTACCGATCAAGCCGGGCACCGATGGTGCCTTGATTCTGGCCTTGACCCATGAGTTGATCAAACAGGGCCTGTATGACCGCGAGTTCCTGACGCGCTACACCAACGCCGGCCAACTGGTCAACCAGAACACCGCCAGTGACGACTTTGGCATGTTTTTGCGCAAGGCCGACGGCGACATCGTCAACCCGCTGCGTCCAGCCAACTTCCATTGGTGGGACCGTCACACCGACAGTGCCGTGTCCGACCATACCGAAGGCGCAGACCCGGCGCTGCTGGGCCAGTTCAAAATGCCCGATGGCACCCTCGCCGTGCCGGCATTCCAACTGTTGCAAGACCGCGTCAAGCCCTACACCCCAGAGTGGGCAGAGGGCATCACCGGCATACCGTCAGCCACCATCCGACGCTTGGCACACGAGATGGGCATCACCGCGCGCGACCAAAAAATCGAGCTGCCCATTGCCTGGACCGACAGTTGGGGCAAACGTCACGAAACTGTGACTGGCAATCCAGTGGCCTTCCACTCGATGCGCGGTCTGGCCGCCCACTCCAACGGTTTTCACAGCATCCGCGCGCTGGCCATTCTGATGTCGCTGCTGGGCACCATCGACCGCCCGGGAGGATTCCGTCACAAGGCACCCTACCCACGTGCGGTGCCGCCCAACGCGCGCCCGCCCAAAGGCCCGCAAGATGTCAAGCCCAACACCCCCCTCGGTGGCGCGCCGCTGGGCTGGCCCGAGAGCCCGGACGACCTGTTTGTCGATGACCAGGGCCAACCGGTACGCATCGACAAAGGCTTTTCCTGGGAGCACCCGCTTTCTGCCCATGGTCTCATGCACAACGTGATCACCAATGCGGTGCGCGGTGACCCCTACCACATTGACACGCTGCTGATCTTCATGGCCAACATGGCGTGGAACTCCACCATGAATACGTCTGAAGTGCGCAAAATGCTTAACGACAAGCATCTCGACGGCGACAAGGCAGGCGAATACAAAATTCCGTTCCTGGTCGTCTGTGATGCCTACCAGTCTGAAATGACGGCTTTTGCCGACCTGATCCTGCCTGACACCACCTACCTGGAACGTAACGACTGCATGTCGATGCTGGACCGGCCTATTTCCGAATTCGATGGCCCAGTGGATGCGGTGCGCGTGCCCATTCTGCCGCCCAAAGGTGACTGCAAGCCGTTCCAGGAAGTGCTGATCGAGTTGGCCGGTCGTTTGCAATTCCCCGCCTTCACACAAGCTGACGGCACGCGCAAGTTCAAAAGCTACCCCGACTTTGTCGTCAACTACGAAACAGCACCCGGCTCTGGCATCGGTTTCCTGTCGGGCTGGCGTGGCAAGAGTGGCGAAAAGTCCATGCGCGGCGAGCCCAACCCCAACCAGTGGGAGATGTACGCCAAGAACAACTGCTTCTTTCACTACGAGATGCCCCTGGAACACCAGTACATGCGCAACTGGAACCAGGGTTACATCGGCGGGACAAAGACCCCGTCGTCATCCATATCTACTCCGAATTCCTTCAGGGTTTTCGCCGCGCCGCACAGGGTAAACGTGCAGGCAAGCAACCGCCCGCCGCGTTGCGAAAACGTGTTGAAACCTACTTTGATCCGCTGCCGTTTTATTACCCACCGCTGGAAGAGCAAGCCACCGACAAAGCCAAATACCCGCTCAATGCGTTGACGCAACGACCGATGGCGATGTACCACTCGTGGGATTCGCAAAACGCCTGGTTGCGCCAGATTCATACCCACAACTACCTGTTTGTCAATCCCAAAACTGCTGGCCGCGAAGGCATCACTGACGGCGGCTGGATGTGGGTCGAGTCGCAGTGGGGCAAGGTGCGCTGCATGTGCCGCTACTCGGAAGCCGTTGAGCCCGGCACGGTCTGGACCTGGAACGCCATTGGCAAATCCAAAGGCGCATGGAATTTGACACCCGATGCCAACGAATCGCAGCGCGGCTTCTTGCTCAACCATCTGATTTCCGAGGAGTTGCCGGCCTCGGCTGAAGGGGCGCACATCTCCAACTCAGACCCGATCACTGGCCAGGCGGCCTGGTATGACGTGCGGGTGCGTATTTATAAAACTGAAGCCGGTGAACCCGAAGAGACATTTCCGCAGTTCAAGGCCGTACCCGCAGCCCCCGGGGTACAGGCGAACTTGCCACGCTGGCAAGCCTGGTTTGCGGGCAAGGGGATGCAGAAATGACCCAACTCGCCTTAGTGATTGACCTGAATGTCTGCGTGGGCTGCCACGCCTGCGTCACCAGTTGCAAACAATGGAACACCTCTGGCTCGGCCGGCTACCTGACCGACCTGGATCCCTATGGGGCGGACCCCAACGGAACCTTCTTTAACCGGGTGCAAACCTTTGAGGTCGGCGAGTTCCCCAACACGCAAACGGTGCATTTCCCCAAATCCTGTCTGCATTGCGAAGACCCGCCCTGCGTGCCGGTCTGCCCCACCGGTGCCAGCTACAAGCGCGCCGAAGACGGCATTGTGCTGGTGGACTACGACAAATGCATTGGCTGCAAGTACTGCACTTGGGCTTGTCCGTATGGCGCGCGCGAGTTTGACGAGCAGCGCAAGGTGATGACCAAGTGCACGCTGTGTGTCGACCGGGTCACCAGCACCACGCTGCCCGTGGCAGAGCGCAAACCTGCCTGCGTGCTGGCGTGTCCGGCCAATGCACGTCTGTTTGGTGACGTGCTGGCTACCCGTTGATGCCCGAGTGGGGCACCCATCCGTCGAACCACTACCTGCCGCGTCGTAAAACTGAAATGCGTATCCATCCCGAAGACCTGGAGCGCGTGGACAACCCCCTGAAGATTGATGCCAAGTCGCCTGACAGTTACCGTGGTGCAGGGCGTGAAGACTTCGCTACCTGACCCCCTCAAGCCCCCATCATCATGCAACCTGCCTTTTCAGTCATTTTTCTCACCACCCTGGCCGGTGCCGCTCAGGGCTTATTCCTGGCACTTTACGGCACGGAGTTGTCGGGTATTGGCGCACTCGGCGCCCACCAAAGCCAGCAGTTTTTATTCACCGGTAGCCTGGTCGCTCTGGTACTCACAGTGCTGGGGTTGATCGCCTCGTTTTTCCACCTCGGGCACCCTGAGCGCGCCTGGCGTTCAGCCGCAATGTGGCGCACCTCGTGGCTGTCGCGTGAAGTCATTGCGTTGCCGGTCTTCATGGGCGGGCTGTTTGTGTACGGCAGTGCACACCTGATGGGTCTGGGCAGCACACCCCTGATTGGGGCCGTCACGGCGGTCGCTTGCCTGACCTTGTTTGTCTGCACGGCCATGATTTATGCGTCAGTGCGCTTTCTGCAGGAGTGGGCCAGTGCCCTGACCCTGGTGAATTACTTGTTGCTGGGTTGCGCGTCGGGTCTGACGCTGGCCACTGCGCTGGCGGCTATTGGCGGCTACTCGTCGCTGGTCATGTCCTACGCCACGGCTGCTGGCCTGTTGACACTATTGGCCTGGGCCACGCGCGCTGCATCGTTGGTGCGCAATGCCCGCCTCAAGCCCAAGTCCAGCCTGCAAAGTGCCATCGGCATCAAACACCCGCGCATTGTGCAAAAGTCGCAGGGTTTCATGGGGGGATCATTCAATACACGTGAGTTTTTCCACGGCCGCAGCGCAGAACTGATGCGTTCGGTGAAATGGAGCTTCTTGCTATTGGTGTTCCCGCTACCACTGATACTGTTGGCGGCTGGTGCATCCTCTTTGTCCCCTGGCCTGTTGACGACGGCCTTTGTGCTGCAATATGCGGGACTACTGGCCGAGCGCTGGTTCTTTTTTGCTCAGGCCAATCACCCGCAAAACCTGTATTACCAGGCCATTTCCTGAACTCGGAGTTGCAGATAGCAAGTGAAATGGTCTTTGCCTACGCCGATCAGATACCCATGCAAAAATGTTCACCAACGGGCATTCTGAATCTTGATGAGCGGTGCTGCGACCACCCGACCATCAAAAAGCTGGCTGTCATGATGCGGCCGGTGGTTTTCCTGGCGATGGCGTTCGCCCTAGTGGACAATCCGGTGCATGCTGGGGTACAGGGGGCACTGACATCTTCGAGCCTGCCCTGGTGGTTCTGGCCGCTGGCGCTGTTTGTCACCTGCTTTTTCATTGGCATCGTGGCAATACCCGCTGGCATTGGCGGTGGCACGCTGTTTGTGCCGATCATTGGCGGATTCTTCCCTTTTCACCTCGACTTTGTGCGGGGTGCCGGCTTATTGGTGGCGCTGGCTAGCGCTCTGGCGGCCGGACCTTTTTTGCTGCGCGGGGGGTTGGCAAGCTTGCGCCTTGCGCTGCCAATGGCTTTGCTCGCCTCCATCAGCTCAGTTGTCGGTGCCATGGTAGGACTAATTCTGCCTGCATCCTTTGTTCAGACTGCGTTAGGCGCTATTGTTCTTGCAATTGTCGCATTAATGTTGACGGCTAAAAAGTCTGAATACCCGATCGTGGACAATCCAGACCGCCTTTCCAGCGCGCTGGGTATTCATGGCATATTCAATGATCGTGCATCTGGCCAAACCATCAATTGGCATGTGCACCGCACACCTTTGGGCCTCGTCCTTTTTCTGATGATCGGCTTTTTAGGCGGACTGTTTGGCATTGGCGCCGGTTGGGCAAATGTTCCTGTCCTCAACTTGGTCATGGGCGTTCCCTTAAAGGTTTCTGCTGGAACCTCAGGTTTGATTCTCTCGGTCGCCAGTTCGTCTGCAGGCTGGTATTACGTCAATGAAGGGGCGGTATTGCCCATGGTGGCCGTACCATCGGTTGTCGGCATGATGCTGGGTGCACGCATTGGCGCGCGCCTGCTGCACGTGCTCAAAGCATCATTGATTCGGAAAATGGTCATTGCCCTACTGTTATTTGCCGGCGCTCGTGCCCTGCTCAAGGGATTGGGAATATGGGTTTGAAGGAAACCAACGATCATGAATCCACCCAGCCCTGAGAACACCCAACAGCAGAACTTCGAAGCATCGCTTTACGCTCTGTTGCTGGAATGGGGTACAAGCACGGGGTTGGCGGTGCTGGTCGTCGCTTTCAGCGCTTATGTGTTTGGATTCGTCACGCCGCTGGTTTCGCTCAATGAATTACCCCTGTTATGGAACCAGCCATTGGCCGTTTACCTGCAAAAAACCGGCACCCCCACAGGTTGGGACTGGACCGCACTGGTCAGCAAGGGCGACATGCTCAATCTGGTTGGCATTGCCATTCTTGCCGGTTGCTCCATAGCACCCTTGCTGGGCTTGATTACGCTGCACGTTCGGCGCCGTGACTACGCCTATGCAGGCATTTGCGCCGCGATTGTGCTGGTGCTGGTGCTGGCAGCGTCAGGTGTTTTGTCTGGAGGTCACTGAGCATGGGCCAACTATTCACCCGACTGCTGTTGGCCACCGAACACACAGAATTTGATACCGGGGCCGAAACCGTGGCCGTCAGCATGGCGCAGCGTTGCCAGTTGCCATTGGCCACTGTTTTGCCCCTGGTGAGCAACCCCGAATACGAAGCCCTGGCACCGCAAATCGCAGCTCGTGCAGAACAGCAAGCAGCGACCAAAATCGCTGATATTCGCGCCAAGGCCCAAGCCCAGGGTGTCACCATTAACCTGCATGTGCGACGAGGCGAAGAGCCTTACCAGGAAATTGTCGACGAAGCCCGCGACAACAAGACCGAGCTGATCATCCTGCGCCGCCGCGGCAAGCGCGGTTTTTTGGCCAACCTGCTGGTCGGTGAAATGGTCAGCAAAGTGCTGGCCCATGCGCCCTGCCACGTGCTGTTTGCGCCGCGCCAGGCCCGCATGTGGCAGCAGCGAGTGCTGGTGGCAGCCGAGCCCGGCCCACAGGGGCTGCGTCTGGTCAAAACTGCGGCTGCGGTGGCTAGCGAATGTGGCTTGCCTCTACACCTGGTCTATGTCAACACGGGAGATGCCAGCGCCGCAGAATCAGGGCATTTCCTGAGTGAGGCCAGAGCTCTGGCACAGCAAGCGGGTGTTGCATTGGAAACGGAGGTGCGCAACGGCAAAGCTGTCGTAGAGATTCTGGCCGCAGCAACCGCCTGCCAAGCCGACTTGCTGGTCATCGGCAGCCGCAATGACAGACACATTGGGCGTGCGATGATCGGCGGCGTGGCCCAGAAAATCATCGGTTTGTCAGACAAACCGATCCTGGTACTCAATTTGACCTGAAACCTGGAGACCCCCCGACCATGAGCGACGCACTGAACTATCTGATCAAGACCCGACCTGAGACCATCAGCCATTACTTTGCTTTTCTCAAAGAGACTGGCAAACACCTTGACCCCAAGACCCGTAACCTGATCTCGGTGATCACCAAAGTGCACTCCCAGACCGACCGGGGGTTTCGCCAATACCTGGGCCGGGCCCTGCGCGAAGGCTGCACACCCATGGAAGTGCTCGATGCCCTGCTGATGGCTTTCCCGGCACTAGGTCTGGCCAAAATTACCTGGGCGGTGGACATCATCCTGGACATGAAGATTCCTGGATTTGATCCGGATGTGATCACACAGAAGGTCCCTGACCCGGCCGAATGGCGCGATGTGATGGCTGCCAAAGACGCACCCGATGGTGCAGTGACCCGCACCGAGTGCCAAGGCCGTGGCCTGTTTATCTACCGTGAACAAAAAACCTACCAGGTTTATGACAGCCACTGCCCGCACCAAAGCACCGACATCACCCAACTCGCAGTCAAAGGCACCACGCTGACATGCCCCAAGCACCAGTGGCAGTTTGATGCCAAAAGCGGCGACTGCATCAAGAAGGGCAAGACCGGCCTTCAACGCATCGAATGCAAGGTGGTCAAAGGGCGCCTGCTAGCACTCTGGTAAGCAATCTGTCCGAGCCTGTTCTGTCCCTTCGAATTATGTGACAAAACAGGCTCCAGCCCTTGCTGTGCTTGCGTAAACAGCTATAAATTACGGAGCAAATTAGCCCAACCGTTTGCCGCGCCTGGTCAGGCCAGGCGGCTCAATGTCTACCCCTGGGCGCGCTTTTGCAAAATCTCAAAGGCCGGCAATGTTTTGCCTTCAAG
>JAIFMA010000153.1 GCA_020048795.1 Rhodoferax sp. | reverse complement strand
CCCTGTTTGACAAGATGCTGGCCGCCAAGAACTTCCAGAGCGGCATGCAGACGCTGCGCCAGATCGAATTTTCGCTGTTTGACATGCTGCTGCACACCGATCACGACCCGGCGCAAGACTTGATGCCCTTGCTGCAGGCGGTGCGCCAGGAGGTGGCTGTGCTACAGCCGCCAGACTGGGCCCGCACGGCACACACTTTCAGCCATATTTTTGCCGGCGGCTACGCGGCAGGTTATTACAGCTACAAGTGGGCCGAAGTATTAAGCGCCGATGCTTATGCGGCCTTTGAAGAAACTGCCGCGCCTGACGGACAGCCCGATGTAGCAACCGGCCGCAAGTTTCGCCAGACTGTGCTCGAAACCGGTGGCAGTCGCCCGGCCATGGCATCTTTTACAGCTTTTCGCGGTCGCGAACCCACGCTTGATGCGCTGCTGCGCCATCAAGGTATGGCATAGTTGCGCCAAGGAGATCAATTCCATGAAACATCCTGTACCGAATTTGAAACCAGGCATCCGGCCCGTCAGCCGCCAATGGCTATCAGGCGTGACCCTGATGGGTGTCCTGCTGGCTCTGTCGCCCGGCCTGGTTCAATCACAAACCGTTTACCGCATCGTCGGGCCAGACGGCAAAGTCACCTTTTCAGACAAACCACCGGCAACTGCGGCCAAGGTCACTGGGCAAGAGCCCACTGGCAACACGGTGCCTGCCAGCGGCTCCACGCTGCCCTACGAGCTGCGCCAGATTGCCGACAAATACCCGGTCACGCTTTACACCAGCAAAGACTGCGCCCCCTGCGACAGCGGACGTAACCTGTTGCGTGGACGCGGTGTGCCGTTTGCCGAAAAGACCATTGCGTCGATGGAAGATTCAGAGGCTTTGCAACGCCTCAGCGGGGCCACCTCGCTGCCGTTCCTGACCCTGGGTGGCCAGCAGATCAAGGGTTATTCCGATTCCGAGTGGTCACAATACCTGAGCGCAGCGGGTTATCCTGAAAAAAGCAAATTGCCGGCCGCTTACCGCAACCCGGCACCCACGCCGCTGGTTGCCGTCAAGGCCGTTGAAACACCAGACCCGGCGGCAGCGGCCAGCACACCTACAGCAAGCCCAAAACCAGCCGCGCCAGTCGCACCACCCTCCAGGGTCAACCCGGCCAACCCGACAGGAATCCAGTTTTAGAAAAGGTCAGCTTCGTTCGTGCCGGGGCGTTAACCGCCATCACGCACCACGCGGCAGGACTCAATGTCAAATGAGACGGTACCAAGGGTCAGCGCCGTCTGGTCCCGAAAGCCGAGCACAAAGTCAAGAAACCGCGACACGTCGGCAAAGTTGCTGGCCAAGCCGGTGGAGACCCGAATGGCACCGGCACTCTTGCCGCTGCGGTCTTGCATGACCTGCATGAAACGCCGCAGATTGATCCCGGCACCGACCTGGGCCAGGCCGGCGCGCATATCCTCGTCGCTCAGGTCTTCAGCCGATTCACCGGCACCGGGGTTGCAAAAGCAGCCGGTACGAAGTGAGATGCGGGCGTCGCCAGCCAGTTGCTCGATGCGCCGGTAGTCCAGCAGATGGCCGTTGGGGTCATACAGGTTCAGCGTGACCGTACCGCCGCGCATGATCATGTTGACCGGACCATAAAGCCGGACCATCGGGCGGCCATTGCGGTGCTGCAGTGCCAGCAGTTGTTTGATCAGCCAGTCGGTCAGACACAACACGCGGGTCTGGATCGTCTCCATGCCAACCTGCCTGAGGTGGCGCAAGCCTATCTCGACGGCGGGAATGCTCAGGTAATTGAGTGTGCCGTCTTCAAAACCCGCCTCACCACTGGAGAGCACATGCATGCGCCCCTTGACGGTGGCAAAGTTGACCGTGCCCCCACCAAACCAGGGGCGGCGCAACACCTTGAGTGCGGCATTACGCACCAGCAGGCAGCCAACGCCGGTCGGGTAACCAAACATCTTGTAGAACGACACCGCGACAAAGTCAGGCCTGACCTGACGCAGATCGAGCCGGTTGGTCGGCACAAAGGCCGCAGCATCCAGCAATACATGCCAGCCGCGCGCTTGGGCCGTTGCCACCAGCGAGAGCGGGTGTTTGACCCCGGAGAAGTTCGACTGCGCCGGAAACGCCAACAAACCCGGACCGTCGCAATTGACCGGTGTCAGCAGCGTGTCCATGGCTGCCATGTCGATACGCAGTTCGGGCCGTGGCAAATTCGCGGATGCCATTGACCGAGTTATGGTTGTCGGTCGTCAGCAATAACCGCCCCTGCGGGGCAAACGGATACGACTCGGCCACCAGCTTCAGCGCGCCTGAAGCGTTCAGGGTAAAGATCGCGGTGTAGTCGCCGGTGCCGTTGAAATAGTCCAGCACGGCGGCACGGGCCTGCTCGACCCGCCGGGTCATTTCCATCGAGCTGGGGCTAACCGAATGCGGGTTGCCCAGCACGTTGTCACTGAGCATGCGGGCATGTTCTGCGACCTGGCTGGCAGCGTGCAAACCACCGCCGGTGTAGTCCAGATACACCTGGTCCTGGGTGTCAAGGCGGCCGTATTCGGCAGCCCGCAAGACATCCAGCGCACCGGTGTCAAGGTAGCTCGGATGGTCGTTTAAAAAAGCGTCAAAGGGGCTCATGCTGTTCGTTACCCGCCACACAGGCCGGGCCGCTGGTGCATCGTCAGGCAGGCAACGCCAGTTGCTGATCCACGCTGAACTGATAGTCCTTGAAGATGTGTTCGGCGCTCAGCAGCTGGTAGCTGCCATCGGGATTGCATCGCGTGGTGTCTTTGAGCCGGTAGGTGTAGTGCCCGCAGGTCCACAGCTTGAAGTTGCGCATCTGGGTACACAGACAGGTCTTGTCCTTCACCGAAAGGTTTTTGCCATCCGGGTGCAAGGCCAGCTCACGGTTGTAGGCAGTGATGTAAGCACAATTGCCATTGCCATCCAGCAGATAACCATACGACTCGCAATTCGGGCGAATGCCATCCCCGATGGCCGGTGAGCTGCGCAACATACGCATCGGGTAACCAGTGGGCGAAATGGTATTGACCTCTATATCGGCTTCGCTGGCGCGGAAATAGTCTTGCTTGACGCTGGCCGGCAAACCACATTCGTGGGCCACCGTGAAGCGGGTTGCCACTTGCACGGCAGCGCAGCCGGTTTCCAGAAACGACACCGCATCACTGCCGGTAAAAATGCCACCTGCGGCGATCACCGGAATATCGAGTTGCTCGGCCTTCACGTACTCGATGACCTCGGCCATGATGGTGGCCAGGTCGTACTGCGCCCAATCCATGCCAAAGCCCAGATGCCCGCCGGCCAGCGGTCCTTCAACAATTACATAGTCGGGCTTGCGATCAAGCCGCGCATTCTTACGCAGGAAAAGCTGCAACGCTCGCACGCTAGACACGATGATGCCCAGCTTGGCATCGCGAAAGCGTGCGTGATCGGCAATCAGGGCCAATGACCCCAGGTGCAGTCCGGCACTCAGGGTAATGCCGTCAACGCCGGCATCCAGCGCCGAGGCCATCCGCACCTGCAGGGTTTCGCGCGGGCCATTCATAGTCAGCTTTTCCATGCAGTTGACAAAGATCAGGCCATCGCCTTTTTTCTCGGACATGGTGGCACCGACGTGGCGGCGCGTGGCTTCGGCCAGAACGTCCAGGTCAAACTTGACGGCTGATTTGTCGGCATTGAGGATATTGTGTTTGTAGAGCTTGGTCTTGTCTTTGACAAAACTGGTGTCAAACCGGCGGTCTGACACATCATTCACCATGGCATCCGAGATGTGCCCAATACCCCCAAGCCGGGCCGTCTCAAGGGCCAGTTCCGCCGTTGAAATGTCCACGCCCATACCACCCACCATGATCGGCACATACTCTTTTTTGCCGAACTTCAGGCGAAAATCATCAACACGTTTCATGAAAATCCTTGCGCCAACCGGCACCATAAACGAGGCCAAAGCCCGGAGAAACGCCGGGCCAAGATGTGAAGACTGAACCAGACAAGATGATCTTGTCGCGTTGCAATTCTACCCGTCCACCCCCTGGCGTGAATGCGCACGGCAATACCCATGATGCGCCTGTTTGCTTGTTTCAAAGGGCTCCTGATACCCGCAGATCTGCCAACAGCCTGGCAGGCCCGGCAAGATGTTTTAATCGGGTTTTCCGACCTGTCGCACGAATCATGGCAACCCTCAAAAAACTCCCCAAGCCCCTCAAGGGCATCCACATCCTCAGCCTTTGCCTCAACCTGCCCGGACCGGCGGCCATGCAACGCCTCAATCGCATGGGTGCCACTTGCGTCAAACTTGAGCCACCGGCACCCGATACGGCAGCGGGCACCAGCGCAACCGCCGACCCCATGAGCAGTTACAGCCGGGTGGCCTACGACGACCTGCACCAGGGCATCCGGGTCAAAACGGCCAACCTGAAAACCCGGACCGGACAAGTAGCCCTGCACCGCGAACTTGCCAAAGCCGATGTGCTGCTGACCTCATTTCGGCCTAGCGCCCTCGATAAACTGGGCTTGAGCTGGAAAACCCTTCACGGTCAATACCCAAGCCTGTCGCTGATCAGCATTGTCGGGGCCGGTGGTGCCCGTGCCGAAGAACCTGGCCATGACCTGACCTACCTGGCCGAGAACCAGCTGGTCACTGGTCTGGATCTGCCTGCCACACTGTATGCCGACATGGGCGGCTCCCTGATGGCCAGCGAGGCGGTGTTGCAGTCGGTCCTGCTGCAGCGTCAGACTGGCATGGGCAGTTTGATCGAGGTAGCCTTGGCAGACGCAGCGGCCCACCTCGCCTTGCCCCGCACCTGGGGTGCCACCCTGCCCGGCACCCTCTTGGGTGGTGGCCACGCAGGCTATCGTGTTTATCCTTGCAAGGACGGTCGTGTCGCCATGGCGGCACTCGAGCCCCATTTTGCGAAATCCCTGTCGGTGCTGGCCGGCCTGGGCTGGACCGGCATGGCACAAATGCTGCAACCAGCCAGTCATGAGTGCATCGCCGCCTTCGCAGCCGGTCAGACACGCGCTCAGCTCCAAGCCCTGTCGGTGCAGCACGACATTCCACTGCACACCCTGCCCTGACCACTGGCGCCCAACTTCGGGCATTTGGCACCCCCAAAAGTGGCATTTCGTCGCGCCACCTCGTCTTTCCAGCCCCGAATCGGAAACAATCGGTCTGACATGCCACACCAGCCCACCCCCCAACGCGCCCTGCAAATCGCCGCCTTCAACACGGTGATTGCGGCGGGTATCAGCAGTTTTATGGCAGGTGGGTTCTGGATCAATTTGGTCTACTCCCAATGCATTGGGCTGAGCATCTGGGCACTGATCGACTTTGGTCAGTACTGGCTGGTGCCTGATCCCGCGCGGCAATGGCGCCGTCTGTTTGCCATTGCGCCCATCGGCGCGATGTTGGGCTATGTGCTCGGCACCCTGCTGGCGCAGCTGATCTTTCCGCAGCACAACTTTGGCCATTGGCAAGACCAGCCGCACACCGCCCTGGGTTTTTTGGTGCTGAGTCTGCTGGCCGGTGGCATCAGCACCTACTATTTCATGAGCCGCGAACAGCTCGCCAAGGCACGCACCGAAATGGCGAGCACCCAACGCGAGGCCGAAGCCGCGCAGCGCCAGGCGGCGCAAGCGCAACTGGCGCTACTTCAGTCACAGTTGGAGCCGCACATGTTATTCAACACCCTGGCCAACCTGCGCGTACTGATCACCCAGGACGGCGCCCGCGCCCAAGCCATGCTGGACCACCTGGTTGCTTACCTGCGCGCCACCCTGGCCGCCTCACGCACCCCCCAGCACCCGCTAGAGATCGAATTTGAGCGCCTGCGCGACTACCTGGAACTGATCAAGGTGCGCATGGGGCCACGCCTGCACTACACGCTCGATCTGCCCGAGAAACTGGCAAGTCTGCAGGTACCGCCGTTGCTGCTGCAGGCGCTGGTAGAAAACGCCATCAAACACGGGCTGGAGCCCCAGGTGGACGGGGGTGCCATTCACATCAGCGCACGCCAGCACAGCACGCCAGTGGTGCTTGAAGTCGCCGACACCGGCGTGGGCCTGAGCGCAAACCCCACACCAGGCTTTGGCTTGGCCCAGGTGCGCGAGCGCCTGCAGACCCACTACGGCCCCCAGGCCACTCTTGAAGTGATAGCTGGCAGCGCAGGTGGGACAAGGGCTATTGCCACTTTTTGTATCAATCATTGAAGCACATGACCAGCCCGCCTTCACCCATTGCCCTGATCGCCGAAGACGAGCCCCTGCTGGCCGCCGCATTGCAAGACGAGCTGGCGCGGGCCTGGCCCGCGTTGCAACTGCACTGCGTGGGCGACGGAATCTCTGCGCTAACGCAAGCCTTGCTGCTGCAGCCCGACGTGCTATTTTTTGACATCCGCATGCCGGGCATGAGCGGCCTGGAAGCCGCCGCGGCGCTGGCCGAGGATTGGGATGCCCCGGCCAAAGCCTTTCCGGCGCTGGTGTTTGTGACCGCCTACGACCAGTACGCAGTGCAGGCTTTTGAGGCCCAGGCGATCGACTACCTGCTCAAGCCGGTGCAAACCGCCCGCCTGCAAAAAACCGTATCCAAACTACAGTCGGCGCTTGGCAGTCGTGCCCTGACAGCTACAAAATATGAAGCAACTGAGACACCAGCAGCAGACCAGACGCTGCAACAGCTATGCCAATTGCTGGCCAGCACCCGACCCGGCAGCACGCTCGTTACCACACCGCTGAAACTGCTACAGGCCAGCGTTGGCAACACCATTCATCTGGTGCCCATCGAGACGGTGGTGTATTTCGAGGCCGCCGACAAATACGTGCGGGTGCTCACTGACGAGCGCGAATACCTGATTCGCACCCCCCTTAAAGAGTTGATCGGCCAGCTAGACCCCAGCGTGTTCTGGCAAATCCATCGCGGCACTCTGGTCAACAGCCGCTGTATCGGCAGCGTCAGCCGCGACGAAGCCGGCAAAACCCAGCTGAGCCTGCGTGGTCGGACCGAGCGTCTGATCGTCAGTCGGCTCTACGCCGGGCTGTTCAAGGCCATGTAGCCCGCACCGCGCTGCGTTTTCAAATCATCCGTGGCGTTGTTGCGGCTTTGCGCCTAGCCACAAATGATTTCCTGATTAGCAATGAACTTCAGCCAGCACACCAAAGAGGTCAGCCAGTGCGGAATTCTGAGGTTTTTGGGACGATTTCAGCCGCTCGTT
>JAIFMA010000013.1 GCA_020048795.1 Rhodoferax sp. | reverse complement strand
GAGACTCCTCTTTTCACCGCCCTCCCCCTGCAGCGGTAACCGCAGGGCTTGGCAGGCAATAGATTCATCCAGATTAATTAAGTTGGGGACAGTTTAAATATGTTCCATGCTGAGCAGCATTTCAGTGATGCCCTTGCCTGCCTGCACCATCGGGAACACGTTCTCAGTGGGATCAGTACGGATATCAAGGAATACCGTGCGATCTTTTAACCTGCGCGCTTCACGCAAAGCGGGTTCAACGTCTTCAGCTCGCTCAACCAGCAAACCCACATGCCCGTAAGCCTCGGCAAGTTTGACAAAGTCCGGCAACGCGTTCATGTAGGTTTGGCTATAGCGCCCCTCGTACTCCAACTCTTGCCACTGGCGCACCATGCCAAGGAAACGGTTGTTCAGCGCCAGTATCTTGATCGGCGTGTTGTACTGCAAACAGGTTGACAATTCCTGAATACACATTTGGACCGAGCCATCACCCGTGATGCAAAACACCTCGCTATCAGGTTTCGCCATCTTGATGCCCATGGCATAGGGAATACCGACACCCATGGTGCCCAAACCACCAGAGTTGATCCAGCGTCTGGGTTCATTGAAATGGTAATACTGCGCTGCCCACATCTGATGCTGCCCGACATCCGAAGTGATATAAACATCAGAATCCTTGGTCATGTGCCAGAGGGTTTCCACCACATATTGCGGCTTGATCACACCGTTTTGACCGGGGTCGTATTTAAGGCACTGGCTGCTGCGCCAGCTCTCGATGGTGTCCCACCAAGCTGCCAGTGCATCGGCATCCGGCTTGAGGCTGCTTTCCTTGATCATGGAAATCATTTCGGACAACACATCCTTGACATCTCCGACAATCGGAATGTCAACCTTGACACGTTTTGAAATGCTCGACGGATCAATGTCGATATGAATGATCTTGCGCTCGTTTTGTGCGAAATGTTTGGGGTTGCCGATCACCCGGTCATCAAAACGCGCACCAATGGCGATCAGCACATCGCAGTTTTGCATGGCATTATTGGCCTCCACCGTGCCATGCATGCCCAGCATGCCAAGAAACTTGCGATCAGTGGCTGGGTAGGCACCCAGGCCCATGAGCGTGTTGGTGCAGGGATATCCCAGCATGTCAACCAGTTGACGCAACTCGTTGGAGGCGTTGCTCAACAGAACGCCACCCCCGGTGTAAATATAGGGGCGTTTGGCCGATAGCAGCAATTGCAAAGCTTTGCGAATCTGGCCCCCATGGCCCTTGCGCACCGGGTTGTATGAACGCATCTCGATCGTCTCTGGGTAGCCGTGATAGGGAACCTTTTTGAACGACACATCTTTTGGAATGTCCACGACCACCGGGCCGGGACGACCAGTCCGGGCAATGTGAAATGCCTTTTTCAAGGTGAGGACCAGGTCACGCGCGTCTTTGACCAGAAAATTGTGCTTGACCACCGGGCGGGTAATGCCAACCGTGTCGCACTCCTGGAAGGCATCCATGCCAATCGCATGGGTTGGCACCTGGCCGCTGATGATGACCATCGGAATGCTGTCCATGTAGGCCGTGGCAATGCCGGTGACGGCATTGGTGGCTCCCGGGCCAGAGGTCACCAGCGCAACACCCACATCTCCGGTGGCGCGCGCGTAGCCGTCTGCCGCATGCACCGCGGCCTGTTCATGGCGCACCAGAATATGCTTGAAACTGTTCTGTTTAAAAACCGCGTCATAGATGTGCAAAACCGCACCGCCCGGGTAACCCCAAACGTACTTGACGTTTTCGGCCTGTAGGACTTTGACAAGAATCTCGGCACCTCTGAGCTCTTGCGGCGTGTCCGAAAAATCAGTTTTAACTGGCTGCGATTGTGTGTTGGCAGAATTTGACACCGAAACGACTTCGGCTTTTGATATTTCCATGATGAACCTTTGTGAATTTCTCTGACGAAAAACCTTGGGTGCTTCTTTGCAATCACTTGTGGCGTTGCATTGAAACTTAGGGCCAACGCCACAGACGCATTGATTATTTCGCCAGACCTTGACCCGTTTGCTTTAATTTGCAGGGCGGATTATCGCACTGCAACAGCGCGTTAAGCCGGAATCAGCAGTGCAATAATCCATCGTTGGTGGTTGCCTGCCTTGGCGCTGCCCAAATTGCCACAAAGATCCCGCACTTGGCCACACCTTTAGAACTCTCGGATTTTCTGAAAAGCGTTGAAAGGCGAGCCTTTAAACGGACGACGTATCACGTTCGCAACGACGAATCCGCGTTGGACATTGTTCAGGACAGCATGATGAAACTGGCAGAGCATTATGGTCATAAGCCGGCCGATGAACTCCCGTTGCTGTTTCAGCGCATACTTTCCAATTCCACGCTGGACTGGTTTAGACGACAAAAGGCCAGGAACGCCTTGTTTTCTCCGTTCAGCGACTTTCAATCGGCCTCGGACGAAGACGACTTTGACATTCTTGAAACCCTTTCCGACAGCGTTCAGATTGCCCAGGCTGACACGCCCGAAACAAACACGCAGCGCCGCCAGACACTGCTTGCGATTGAAGCGGAACTTTTATCATTGCCCAACCGTCAACGGGAAGCGTTTCTGATGCGTTACTGGGAGGATATGAATGTTGCAGAAACCGCCGCAGCCATGGGTTGCTCTGAAGGCAGTGTCAAAACCCATTGCTCTCGTGCGGTAAATGCCTTGTCGAATGCACTCCGGTCTAAAGGGATCCAGCTATGACCCAAACCCCTTCAAACTCAAGTCCGTTGATGGCAGATCGGTTCGGTGCGCGAGTTGCACAGCGACTGTCAGATGCCAGCAACGAGTTACCCCACGACATCTCCGAGCGTCTGCGTGCTGCCAGGGTGCAAGCGGTCGACAAGCGCAAATGGGTGTTGACGCAAAGCGCCAGCGTTTTGTTTGCCAATAGCCGGTCCGGCATCATGCTTGCGGGTCATGGTGACGGGCATTCAAACTGGTGGACCCGCCTGGGTGCTGTCGGCCTGCTGCTGACGCTGGTCTTGGGACTCTTCGCCATCGACGTGATTCAAGATGAGTTAATGGCTCAGGAGTTGGCTGATATTGACTCAGCCCTTTTGACGGACGACCTGCCACCGGCGGCTTACCTGGATGCAGGATTTGCGCAATTTTTAAAAACCAGCAATCGGCAGGAACCTTAGATTTGAAAGCATTGAACCTGCCAGACTCCCACTGCAAGTCCTGCCATCTGGCACAAAACGGGGGTAGCCGCATCGGATGTGCGCGCGTCATGGCTGCTTGCCTGCTGAATTTGTCGATTCTGTCGCCCTGGCAGGCGTGTCAGGCACAAACTGTAGCTCCGGCTTCCGCTCCAGGCATCGCAAAGCCCCTTTCCTCAAAGCCAACACCAAGCTTGGCCTTGTCAACGACATTTTCGGGGCTCGAATGGAAAGCCCTGACACCGACACAGCAAATCGCGCTCAAGCCGCTGGCGGGCACGTGGGCTAACCTGAGCGATCCACAAAAGAGAAAGTGGATTTCACTCAGTGCCAATTTTGCCCTGATGACACCCAATGATCAGTCCAAACTGCATACTCGCATGACGCAGTGGGCAGCACTCAGTCCGAAGGAACGAGAACAGGCCAGACTGAATTTTGCTGAGGCGCTGAAAATTGCTCCCGAACAAAAAAATGAAAAGTGGCAAGCCTATCAGGCTCTGCCTCCCGAAGAAAAACAAAAATTGGCCACCGCAACGCGTCCCAAGCCTCCCAGTACGGCTCTTGCCGCGCAACCCGTAGCGCCCGGAAAGCTTAACCAGGTGCCACTGAAAAAAATCGCTGGGACGGTAGGTTCACCCTCCTCAGCCGTGTTGGCTCCTGGCAGGATCGCCTCGGCAGAACGCCCGGCAAGTACCCCCCCGCCTGCTGCCAGCGATGACACCCCGAAGCCCTGAAGACCCCACATCACCGGTGTCTGCCCCGAGTTTGCGGCGCCGAATGGCCTGCTGGCTGTACGAAGGGATGCTGCTGTTCGGTGTCACCTTTATCGCGGGTTATCTTTTCGGCACCCTGAGCCAGACCAAAAACGCGCTGGACAACCGCCACGCCCTGCAAGGCTTTTTGTTTGTGGTGCTTGGCATTTACTTTGGCTGGCTATGGTCAAGGGGACAAACGCTGGCCATGAAGACCTGGCATATCCGCGTCGTCGACCGCCACGGCCAACGCCTGACACAGGGTCGGGCGTTGCTGCGTTATGTGTGGAGTTGGCTTTGGGTGCTACCACCCCTGCTGGCATCCTGGTGGTTTAATCTGCGCGGGACTGAAGCCGTCGTTATCACCATGGGATGGGTTGCCATTTGGGCGGTCATGAGCCGATTTCACCCTAGGCAGCAGTTTTGGCACGATGCGCTGGCCGGCACGCAACTGGTCAGCGCACTGCCCCCTAAACTCTGAAAAAATCGTGTCAGATGGCTGATTCGTCTATTTCGCCCGTGCGGATGCGAATGACGCGCTCGACGCTGGTGACAAAGATCTTGCCGTCACCAATTTTTCCGGTATGAGCGGCCTTGATGATGGCATCGACGCAAGCGTCCACGTCATCGGTTTTGACGACCACTTCAACCTTGACCTTGGGCAAAAAGTCGACCACATACTCGGCACCCCGGTACAACTCGGTGTGCCCTTTCTGGCGTCCAAAACCCTTGACTTCGGTGACGGTCAGGCCGGTCACGCCACATTCGGCCAGTGCTTCCCGGACTTCTTCGAGCTTGAATGGTTTGACGATGGCGGTGATTTGTTTCATGGTTTTCCTTATTCAAAAAATGTTATCGCCGGGGTTTGAGCGACTGCACCACGATTGTGCATGAGTTAAAGCGCTTTTCAGGCCCTAAATCGGTTGGTAATCGGGTAACGCCAGTCTTTTCCAAAACTGCGGTGCGTGACCCGGATGCCCACCGGCGACTGGCGGCGTTTGTATTCGTTGATCTTGATCAGACGCGTCACCCGCTCAACATCGGCACTGGCGAAACCGGCGGCAATGATGTCTTCAATGCTCTCATCGTTTTCCATGTAGCGCTGCAAAATCGCGTCCAGCACTTCGTAGGGCGGCAGGCTGTCCTGATCGGTTTGGTCAGGACGCAGCTCGGCGCTCGGTGGCCGGGCGATGATACGCTCGGGGATCGGCTGCGCGCCGGTGTCATACGGATCGTGGGCATTGCGCCAGCGTGCCAACTGGAACACGGTGGTCTTGGCCAGGTCTTTGATGACCGCAAAACCGCCCGCCATGTCACCATATAGGGTGCAGTAGCCGGTGGCCATCTCCGACTTGTTACCAGTGGTCAGCACAATGCTGCCAAATTTGTTGCTGAGTGCCATCAGCAGCGTGCCGCGAATGCGGGCCTGGATGTTTTCCTCGGTGGTGTCCTCGGCCAAGCCGCTGAACTCCTGGCTTAACGTGGCCTTGAAAGCTTCGAATTCTGGCACGATCGACAGTTCGTCATAACGCACGCCCAATCTGGCAGCCATGTCGCGCGCGTCAATCCAACTGATGTCTGCGGTGTAGGGCGAGGGCATCATCAGCGCACGCACCCGGTCTTTGCCCAGCGCATCGACCGCAACCGCCAGCACCAGCGCCGAGTCGATGCCGCCTGACAGGCCCAGCAACACCGACGGAAAACCGTTCTTGCCGATGTAGTCGCGCACACCCAGCACCAAGGCATCCCACAGATCTGCCTCCGGGGTACGTTCAGGTGCGATAATTGCTTCCAATTTTATAGCTGACTGCGCACGACTGGTCTGCACCAGGAGGCTATTTTCTATAAAACTCGGGGCGCGCCCGGCAAGCGCGCCATCGGCGTTGAGCGCAAACGAATGGCCCTCAAACACCACCTCGTCCTGCCCGCCGACCAGGTGCGCATAGACCAGTGGCAAGCCGCATTGCAGCACCCGCTCACGCATCATCAGTTCGCGCTCGTTGCCTTTGCCAATATGAAACGGCGATGCGTTGATCACCGCCAGCAGCTCGGCACCGGCCTCGCGGGTCAGGCGAGCAGGCGCTTCAAACCAGGCATCCTCACAAATCAGCAGACCTACTTTTACGCGGTGGCCCGGCTCGCCGGCCTCAAACACGCATACCTCTTTGCCTGGTGTGAAATAACGTCGCTCATCAAACACTTGGTAGTTCGGCAGTTCCCGCTTGGCGTAGCTGGCAATAACCTGTCCTTCGCGCAACACGCTGGCGGCGTTAAAGCGCTCGGGCACCGCCACCGAGCGGGTCCGGCTGTCGCCACCCGTGGGGTGACCGACCACCAGACAAAGGTCTTTCAGGTGTGCCAGTGCGAGCGCCAGCGCTTTCACGGCATCATCACAGGCAGCAATGAACGCCGGGCGCAAAAACAGGTCTTCGGCGGCGTAACCGCAGATCGACAACTCAGGGGTCAGCACCAGCCGGGCACCGTGCTGATAGGCTGCAGTGGCCGCGTGAATGATTTTTTGCGCGTTGCCCGGCAGATCGCCCACCACCAGGTTGAGTTGGGCGATACAGAGTTTGAGTGACATGAAAGGTATTGAAATATGGTGACGACTCAGCGGCCCCACAAGGACCGCACGCAACAAGGCTCCAAGCGCATTTGTCAGGAAAAATAGTGGAAACTTCCCATTAACCCGTTACGAAACTCGCAAAATGGAACGATTCCGTCATGACTTATTGAGAAGCGACAAATAATGGAACAACAGACCGCTTTGAACGCAGACGATTATGTCATTCGGGTGCTTGATTCGCCGCTGGATGTGGATGCCAGTGCCTGGAACCGGCTGTTGTATGCCCAAAGCCTGCCGACACCCTTCATGCGCCATGAGTTCCTCAGTGCCCTGCATACCAGCGGTTGCGCAACCGCCGATACCGGCTGGACACCGAGATTTTTTCTGCTGGAGCGCCTGGGCAAGTTGCGGGCGGCCTGCGTGATTTACCTCAAATCACATTCCCAAGGTGAATTTGTCTTTGACTGGGGCTGGGCCCGCGCCTACTCGCAGCACGGGCTGGCCTACCACCCCAAGGCGGTTTGCGCCGTGCCCTTCATTCCCGTGCCAGGCACCCGGCTGCTGGCCACATCGCAGCCAGAGCGCCAGATGCTCGCCAATGTGCTGATTGACTGGTGCGGGCAGCAGCAACTCACCGGCCTGCACAACCTGTTTGCCAGCGACGAGGACATTGCCGCCTTTCAACAGGCCGGCATGTTGCTGCGCCATACCGTACAGTTCCATTGGACCAATACCGAGCCGGGTTACGCCAGTTTTGACGGTTTTCTGGCCACCCTGTCGCAAGACAAACGCAAGAAAATCCGCCAAGAGCGGCGCAAGGTGGCCGAGGCAGGCGTGAGCTTTCGGGTGCTGCAGGGCAACGAGATCAACACCGATGACTGGAATTTCTTCTTTCACTGCTACGAACGTACCTACCTGGAGCATGGCAACCCACCCTATTTCAACCACGCCTTCTTTGCCCGCATGGCCGACCAGATGCAGGAGGACTGGCTGCTGTTTATCGCCCTTCAACAGGGTCAGCCAATTGCTTCAAGTTTAGTAGCTATCAACGCAAGCTGCATAAGCGCTGGACATCAAAAAGATTTAAAAAATTCGTTCAAGGTGGCCTATGGCCGCTATTGGGGTGCGCTCAAGCGGGTGGACTGCCTGCACTTTGAAGCCTGTTACTACCAACCGCTGGCCTGGTGCATCACCAACGGCTATCAGCGCTTTGAAGGCGGTGCCCAGGGCGAACACAAATTGGCGCGCGCCCTGTTGCCCGTCACCACCACCAGCGCCCACTGGCTGGCGCATCCGCAGTTTTTTTCCGCGGTGAACAACTTTTTGACGCAAGAGCGCGAAGGGATCAGCCGCTACGTGGATGAACTGGAGCGGCATAGTCCGTTCAAAGCGCAGACCACCCCATGAAGTTTCGCGGCTTGGACGACTGTGGGTGCTGCTCGGCAACTGGACAGGGCGACCCCTCATGCTGAAGTACCAGAAATCGGGGCCACCCTGTCTGGCTGCTACGCCGATGCCATAGAGGGTGCGCAAGAGCAGCTTGAATACCGCAAGCTGTACGTCAACGGGCGTTTAACGGATGGCGATGACATGAATCATGCCAAGTTCGTGGCATTAATATGTCAAATTGGCCTGTAGCCTATGTTTCATTTCTAGCTCAGAGATTGAGTGTTCCCGCAACGCAAGTTACACAGTTTCCACCAACCGTGATGCCACCGTCGTCCACGCGAACCATCACTCGACCATCTCTCAACGCATTGCCCCTGCGCGGCCAGGTAACTCTTGCCAATTGCAGGGATCAGGCCTCGCTCGCGAAGAAATACGGCAATGCTGCCGTTTCCGCTGCCACATACTGGATCTTCATTGATGCCACACGAGGGTGCGAACGATCGCACTTCAATCGCCTTATCGCCTTCCTCATACCTTGCGAATACAGACAATCCGGTGGCGCCCAGTCACGCCCGATTCTTGACGAGAAATTCATTCACAGCGCGATCCGTGGCCTGGCTGGTGCTACGGTCGACTCACTACGCCGGACACGCAGCAGGGGTCAGGAACTTTGCCAGGCACAGGATTTTTTAGCCAACATCTAGGCTGTCCGCCCTGTTTTGTGTTCGGCTTGACATACGTCCAAGCCCTGCAGTTCTGTGTTTGAAGACACTCTGCTTGGCACGCAGCCGGATCGGCCAGGGGTAGATCCAGGCTTCGAATGTCATAACCCATCATGTCGGTATTGGCCTCCATGGAGCCTACCGACACACCGGGACTGACGACAACAGTTTCTTGCGGCGGTGCAATGCCCGCAACGTCAGTATGGCAGCGGTACATACGACCGGGGTTGGCTCCTCCTGTGCAGTTCTCAGCGCGAACACTCTTGACGGTACAGCCGGGTGGAGACATCACACGTGGGGTGGCATTGTCCCAGCAGACCGCAGCCAAGCCAGCGTGTGGGCTGTCGCAAACCTGCGGATTCGGCAACATGCCCAGGGATCCGCCCGCAATGTCATTGCCAGGACAATCGCCAATGCCAACATATATCCAGGAACCAACTTGAACTCCTGACACCGCAGGCGGATTGACAGCAGCGACTTCGGTCAGCACATGGGTAATTGCAGGATTGGGAAGAAACGGCCCGCTCAGCACCATCCCACCACCTTGTCGGCCACTCGACAGAAAACGGGTGATGGCCTGATTGGACGCGTTGTAGAAAACCACCTTTGCGCCTTCCAGCCCCCAATGATCTTCATTGGGGTTGGAATAACCCTGGATTCGCCCGTTGGGCAACAACTGGATGCGTGCTGCCAGTACTGTGCCATCGGCACGGCCGAACCGCCAAATTGTCCCGGTCGGAAATACGGCAGGCACGGCAACGGGAGCGGCTGCCGCTACTAGACGGTAATGAATCCTGACATTGGCATTGATGCCCCCATCGACATGCGCGTAGTAAGTGCCGGGCGGTAGCGCCAGTTGCGTAAGCGGCAACGACGTTGTTTGGTTATTCACAAGGCTGTAGATCGAGCCGTTTCCGTTGCGGTTAAAGTAATATACGTTGCCGCTGCGACGATCGTCGCTGCTGATTCCCCAAGCCTGGTCATGGATCTGCGTGCGGGTAGTGCAGCGAATCCCTGCCTTAAATTGATCAAAAGTAAACCCTTGGGCTATCTGCCCCGCTGGCACCACAAAGCGCTCATTGTGCGGATTACATGCCGGATCAATGGACGCCTGCACGGTGTAGCTCTGGGCAAAAGCAGGAGCAGCAGCAAACAAGCCTATGACGGTGATCAGCCAGTTCAGTAAATAGCTCAAACAGCGCTTGAACGAACCTGGATTCACTTTGAGAACAGATTTCATGGAACCTCCATCATTCAAATCTGGTTACGACTGCCAACGGCCAGCGAAGCAACAAACGAAGGCGGACTGTTTTGCGCAAACGGCACCCCCACTCCGGCAAGTCGTGAAATTGCGGGAAGCATTTTTTTGATGAAACAACCAGTGCAAATTAGCATGACCCTCTCCTTCAACACGAACAGTAGGCAAGGCACCCACGGCTTCATGCTAGAAGTTTGGCTCATTTGCATATTGTCCAATGTCAACGAAGTTGATTTGATCCGGGCAGTCCAGACGGCCAAACCAGGGTTCGTGACGCTGCTGTCGGACCAGATGCAGGGCAATCGGTAGCGTTGGCTAATAAGCGGTGTTGAGATCGATAATTCCCTCCATGAGAATCAATCTGGTCACCCCCTTCGCAGAAAAAGACGCTGTCAAAGCACTGGGAGCACGTTGGGATGCCACCAAGAAGTGCTGGTGCATCGTCGATGTGGCCGATTTCACGCCATTTAAGCGATGGATTCCGAATATGGAGACTGCAATGGATGTGCCTGGCGGCGCTGCAAAACCGGCAAAACCGAAGTTCACACCTCCACCAGCCTTTGCGGCCACACAGCGTAAGTCACCTAACGATAAAGCTGATTCCGGCTGCCATGTGTTGCCTTGGAATGATTACGTTCACACGGCTACGGCGTAGCCTGCTTGCACTGGATTGGCAAGCTCACTTCAATTGGGCATCTGCTGTCGTCCATTGGCCGCCGATCTCAATCACATCGTGCGCCAAGCCATCCGAGTCAACCACCCTGTGCAAGTAGCTGTAAGCCACCCGCCACTGTGAACTACCGCATTGCAGCGTCACCGTCTTGTCGTTCAGGCGAATGACCTTCCCAGTTCTCTGATGCTGGTCACGGTCAAGAAAACCAACGGTTTCGCCAATAGCGACCTCATTGCGACCCAGCCCCTGGGATTTGTGTTCGCGGATCTGAACATCGGCACCGTCGAGGTTGATGGCAGCATAGGACATGACCCAAGTCTTGCCCTCGTCCAAGTCAAGTAAGACAACTTGTTTACGACGTAACTCAACGACTTTGCCTCGTTTGAGTGCATTGCCTTGAATATCGAAATACCTCACCTCTTGTCCGACCTGGATTCTGGCCTGGATCGGTTGGAGCCATTTGGGGTCGTCCAGCACTCGGTCAATGGCGGCACGCATTCTGTACAGATCGAAAGCCGAGGCTTGATTCAGTGATTTGATGACATCGGAAAAGTTCATGGAGAAGATTGGTTTGACCAGCGAGGGGGTCAGTATCCTGCATCCCAGGGTCAGCAAGAGACCCATTGCTGATAGCCAGCTTGTTAACCTTTAAGATAACTCACCCATCCGCCGTTTTCAATTGCAGTCCGCGTCTCTCATGCGTCATCCCAAGAGTTTGTGACATTGGTAAAGTAATGCCCGCTGTAGGATGGCCGCAGCGCCAGATTGTGTTCTGCTCGGATTTTGTTTTCGGTGATCGGTTCATCGACATGGGGTCCAAGGCCAACGGTTCGTGCCTCTTCTTCTGCTGCGCCCGAGTTATCCTTTAATTTCCCGCTGTAAGCCCTGTATGACGCGCCGTGAATGTCGTGCAGCGCATGGATCAGTTCATGTGCCAAGGCAATGAATGGTGGCCTTTGTACCCCGTCGCACACAAGTTTGTTGTAATCCCAATTGACTGTGCAGGAAGTTCCTTCGCCGGCTGTGTACTTCATGAAGTTATTGCCGGATTGTTTGATAGCCAAACTTTTGTTCGAATCCTCTGGAGATTCCGAACTGCCGCCCCCTTTCTTGGCGGTAATTGTGACTCTTAACGCGCCATCACGCATTGCAGAGATCGAAGCAATGCTGCGCAGCAGACCTTTGCCGACTGGTTTGGAACTGATCGTGTTCAGTGCTGTCGCTGTCGTGTGAAAAAATGAAGAATGTTTTCCCCACACGTTTGTTCGGATATAAATTCCAGGATAATTAATATTCCAAAGTATTTTTGCCATATTGACTCTTTCGGGTTTAAATAATAAATAATAAATTTACATATTTTATCGAATTAACTTTATGTTATTTTTATCCAGGCAAATCAATCAAACCAGCATTTTTAAATATAAAGAAGACCGAAAATCTGACTGGCTTGCCATGACTCACTCTGTCAGTTTCACCAAAAGTGGAACGGATAACGGATAAGCCAGTACGCATAAGTTTTCTACGTCATTTCTAGTGGTTTTCACAGAAGAGGGCCGAACATCTGAAGTATGAAACTTTTGTGTGACAGCTTAAGCCATTCAACCGCCTCAAAGCCAGTCGCTACCGCGTGATTCATGGCGAGCCACCACCAAAATGTGCCTGACGACAGGGCCATCTACGGCACGACTCTTAGTGGTCCAGTTGGCAGGCGTTTTCCTGATGGATTTACGGCTTCGGTGAGATTCAGATTGCCAACCCTTGAATAGTTCTCACGTGTCGATTAGATGACATTTATAGCGTTCTCGGCCGTTTTGGTTCAGTGTTTTTTTTCAAACCTGCCACGGCGATGTCGTGTCAACAGGACCGGTTGACCCAGCAGTGAGAATATGTGGGGTGTCCCTAAGTTGCCAGCACATCGCCCCATCAGCAACGGACTGCCACTTACGCCTGCACTACCCGCTGCGTCTGCACGCCAAGCCCCTCCACGCCCAAGCGCATGGTTTGCCCGACGCGCAAAAATACCGGCGGCTTTTGCCCCATGCCCACACCGGGTGGCGTGCCAGTTGAAATCACATCACCGGTTTGCAAACTCATGAACTGGCTCAGGTAGCTGATCAGAAATGGCACCTGATAAACCATGGTGGCGGTGCTGCCGTTCTGATAACGCTTGCCATCGACTTCGAGCCAGAGTGTCAGCGCCTGCGGATCAGGCACCTCGTCGGCCGTCACCAACCAGGGCCCCAGCGGCGCAAAGGTGTCGCAGCCCTTGCCCTTGTCCCAGGTGCCGCTGCGGTTGAGTTGGTAGTCGCGCTCTGACACATCGTTCATGACACAATAACCCGCCACATGCTTCATCGCATCGGCCTGCGCGATGTAACGCCCGCCCTGCCCGATCACCACCGCCAGTTCTACCTCCCAGTCGGTCTTCTGCGACCCGCGCGGAATCTGGACGGCATCATCAGGCCCCATCAGCGCACTGGTCCACTTGCCAAACAGCACCGGCTCGGGTGGCACCGGCAGACCCGACTCGGCGGCATGGTCGGCGTAATTCAAACCAATACAAATGCACTTGCCAACCTGCGCGACACAAGCGCCTAACCGAAAATCCTGCTGCGGCACCCCCGCCACCAGCGGCAAGGCCGCGAGATCGAGCAAGCGCAGACGCGCCAGACCGTGAGGCAACAAAACCTCTGCCCCGATATCGCCGACCAGCCCGGTCAAATCGCGCACCCGCCCCTGCCCGTCGAGCACCCCGGGCTTTTCCTGCCCCAAAGGACCATAACGCAACAGCTTCATCAGCAACTCCTCGGTTCGCACCCCGCCAAAACAATAACGCCCACTGGCACAAGCCAGCAGGCGCTTCAAAATATGTAGCTGTTAGCGCTTATTCCATAAGGGCTGTCGGCCAAAATCAACCCAAGGACTTCTGGTAGTTGGCGATGCCTTCCATAATCTCCTGCCTGGCCGCCTCCGGCCCTTCCCAACCCAAAATCTTGACCCACTTGCCGTCCTCAAGGTCCTTGTAGTGCTCAAAGAAGTGGGCAATGGTTTTGAGGCGGGTCGGACTCAAGTCTTCCGGCTTGTGCCAGCGCGAATAGAGCGACAAAATCTTCGGGATCGGCACCGCCAGCACTTTGCCATCAATGCCGGCCTCGTCTTCCATCTTCAAGATGCCAATGGCACGGCAAGTCACCACCACACCCGGAATCAGCGGCATGGGTGTTACCACCAGCACATCCACCGGATCACCGTCACCACTGATGGTGTGGGGTACATAACCATAATTGGTCGGGTAATGCATGGCCGTGCTCATGAAACGGTCAACAAAAATGGCGTGGGTATCGTGGTCAACCTCGTACTTGACGGGGTCAGCATTCATCGGAATTTCGATGATCACATTGAATATTTCGGGGGCATTGACACCGGGGGTGACGTTATCTAAGGACATAGTGATAGAGAGTTGGATGAGGTCAGAAACACTCCGGATTAACCCCGATTTTACTTACTCGCCACTTGCGCAGCCGCAAAACGCATTGTTTTGGCGTTAAAGTCGCTGCGTTGGCCAATCGTCAATGACGGGCATTGCCAGATGCCGGGGGGCGAGGAAGCAACGCATCGGTGATGCCGACATGCCTTGCATCACAAACTCGCGAAACAACCTCAGGAGAACCTATTTATGACAGGCAATTCAGCGCTGATCTTGGCGCTTATCTGCGGCTTGATCGCCGTCGGCTACGGCTTTTGGGCTCGAAGCTGGATTCTTTCTCAGGATGCTGGTAATGCGCGCATGCAGGAAATTGCCGCAGCCATTCAGACCGGTGCAGCGGCGTATTTGGCGCGCCAGTACAAAACCATTGCCATGGTCGGTGTGGTGTTGACGATACTGATCGCGCTTTTTCTGGACAGTTTGAGCGCTGTCGGCTTTGTGGTGGGTGCCGTTCTGTCAGGAGCTTGTGGCTTTATCGGCATGAACGTCTCGGTACGTGCCAACGTTCGCACCGCCCAGGCGGCCACCAAAGGCATTGGCCCGGCGCTTGACGTGGCTTTTCGCGGTGGTGCCATCACCGGCATGCTGGTGGTGGGATTGGGCCTGCTGGGCGTGACCGGGTTTTACTG
Source organism: Rhodoferax sp. (assembly GCA_020048795.1). Lineage (GTDB taxonomy): Bacteria > Pseudomonadota > Gammaproteobacteria > Burkholderiales > Burkholderiaceae_C > Rhodoferax. The sequence goes on along the minus strand of JAIFMA010000013.1, from coordinate 14,733 downwards.
GTTCCTTACCGCAGGTGGCGTGCCGACAGATAGCAAAGCCTATGCAGCACTGTTGAACCCGCTGATTGGTTTTGCCTTTGGTTCCTCGCTGATTTCAATCTTCGCCCGTCTGGGCGGGGGCATTTTTACCAAAGGCGCTGACGTGGGCGCTGACCTGGTCGGCAAGGTTGAGGCCGGCATCCCGGAAGACGACCCGCGTAACCCGGCGGTGATTGCCGACAACGTGGGCGACAACGTGGGCGACTGCGCCGGTATGGCCGCCGACCTGTTTGAGACCTACGCCGTGACCCTGATTGCCACCATGGTGCTGGGTGCCCTGCTGGTGACCGGTGCCGGAGCCAACGCAGTCCTTTACCCGCTGGCCCTGGGTGCGGTGTCGATTGTGGCTTCCATCATTGGCTGCTTCTTTGTCAAGGCCTCCCCCGGCATGACCAACGTGATGCCGGCCCTTTACAAAGGCCTGGCGGTGGCCGGTGTGTTGTCACTGGTGGCGTTTTACTTTGTCACACAAAGCCTGTTTCCGACGGCGATCACGCTGGCCGACAAGACCGTGATCAGCGCCGGCAGCCTGTTTGCCTCTTGTGCGGTTGGCCTGATCCTGACCGCCGTACTGGTCTGGATCACCGAGTATTACACCGGCACCCAGTACCAACCGGTGCGCCATATTGCGGAAGCCTCCACCACCGGCCACGGCACCAACATCATTGCCGGTCTGGGCGTTTCCATGCGTTCCACCGCCTGGCCGGTGATGTTTGTCTGCCTGGCGATCTACACCGCCTACGACGTGGCCGGCCTCTATGGCATTGCGATTGCGGCGACTTCCATGCTCAGTATGGCCGGCATTGTCGTGGCACTCGACGCTTACGGCCCGATCACCGACAACGCTGGCGGCATTGCCGAAATGTCCGAAATGCCCAAGAGCGTGCGTGACATCACCGACCCACTCGACGCAGTGGGCAACACCACCAAGGCCGTCACCAAGGGTTATGCCATCGGTTCTGCCGGTCTGGCTGCGTTGGTGCTGTTTGCCGACTACACCCACAAGCTCGATGCCTATGGCAAAACCATTACTTTTGATCTGAGCAATCCGATGGTCATCATCGGCCTGTTCATTGGCGGCATGATTCCCTACCTGTTTGGTGCCATGGCCATGGAAGCGGTGGGCCGCGCCGCCGGTAGTGTGGTGGTTGAAGTGCGTCGGCAGTTTCGCGAGATCAAGGGCATCATGGAAGGCACGGCCAAGCCCGAGTACGACACAGCGGTGGACATGCTGACCACCGCAGCGATCAAAGAAATGATGATCCCCAGCTTGCTGCCGGTGGTTGTTCCGATTCTGGTTGGCCTGATCCTGGGGCCTGCAGCTTTAGGCGGTTTGTTGATGGGCACCATCGTGACGGGTTTGTTCGTGGCGATCTCGATGTGCACCGGTGGTGGTGCCTGGGACAACGCCAAAAAATACATTGAAGACGACAACTTTGGCGGCAAGGGCTCTGAAGCCCACAAAGCTGCTGTCACGGGCGACACCGTGGGTGACCCCTACAAAGACACCGCCGGCCCGGCGGTCAACCCGCTGATCAAGATCATCAACATCGTGGCGCTGCTGATCGTGCCGGTGATGATGAAGCTCCACGGCGGCTGAGACGCTGCGCCCCCTGTCAAAAAATCCGCCAGGTGCGGATTTTTTGGGGTCCTTTCAGCCTGACAATGCGGCCATGTTGCGTGGTTTGATCACATTGATGCTTTGGCTGCTGTCCGGTTGCACCAGCCTGCTGCCCAGGGTCCAAAGCGAATCCTCCCCTTTCCTCAGCTTTGACCAGGCCAGCGCAGCCATTGACGCACTGGTCCCCATGAAAAGCACCGTCAGCGCGCTGGTTCAACTTGGCATCGACCCGGTCAAGCAACCCAACACCAACATCCTGACGCACGCCGACATCGTGCGTCGCTTTCTGCCCAGTCAACTGCTCAAGCGCGAGGACCTCGACCCCGGCATCATCGCCTGCCTGGAGGCGCGTGATGCCTGTCGCGGCTGGGAAATCAATGCCGAGCGGGTGCTGCGCGCACGCACTGGCAGCTTCTGGACCGATTTCACCAATTTTTCCCGTCGCACCGAGACCACCGGCTGGCGCTTCAATGCGCTGGTGCTGCTGCTCGATGACGTGGTGGTGTACCGTGCCTGGGGTGGCCAACCCAGTTTGCATGAGCTTGAAGTCCGCACCAACCCGCTAGGACCGCTGCAAGACATCGGCCCTTCGTTGCTGACCAGCCACTAGACATAGCTGGCACAACAAAGCCCCTACTTTGAAAAGATGGTGGGCGTGACAAAATCCGGCTGTTGACTGGCACATGCCGTGGCTAGCCGTCAGCACCTTATTGACTCTGACCCTCCAGACGCAGCCCATGACGCAACGAGACACGCACCGCGTGATACCCCTGTTTGACCAGCGCACCGCCACGCTGGCCTGGCCCAGCACAGCGATAGGCACAGGTGCCCGTCTGCCCGCCACCGGGCTGCTGTCAGATCGCCGTGGCCGCCCCTTGCGAGACCTGCGCATCAGCGTCACCGACCGCTGCAATTTCCGCTGCAGCTACTGCATGCCCAAAGCCATTTTTGACAAGGACCACCCCTACCTGCCGCACGCGGCGCTGCTGTCCTTTGAGGAGATCACTCGCCTGACCCGCCAGTTTGTTGCCCACGGTGTGCAAAAAATCCGTCTCACCGGCGGCGAACCCTTGTTGCGCAAGAATCTGGAGCAACTGATTGAACAGTTGGCTGCACTGCGCACCCCCGAAGGGGGCCCGCTGGATTTGACCCTGACCACCAATGGTGCCCTGTTGGCACGAAAAGCCGCGACGCTCAAGGCCGCTGGCTTGCAGCGCGTCACCGTCAGCCTCGACAGCCTCGACGACGCGGTGTTTCGCAGCATGAACGACGTTGATTTCCCGGTGGCCGACGTGCTGGCCGGTATCGATGCTGCACGCGCCGCCGGCCTGGGGCCGATCAAAATCAACATGGTGGTCAAGCGTGGTAACAACGAGCAACAGATTTTGCCGATGGCGCGGCACTTCAGAAGCTCGGGGCTGGTGCTGCGCTTTATTGAATACATGGATGTGGGTGCCACCAATGGCTGGCGCATGAACCAAGTGCTGCCCTCAGCCGAACTGGTCCGACTGATCCATGCCGAACTGCCGCTGTTGCCACTACAGCCTGCCAACCCGGGTGAGACCGCCGAGCGCTGGGGCTATGCCGATGCCAACGGCAGGCACGACATCACTGCCGGTGAAATCGGTGTCATCAGCAGCGTGACACAAGCCTTTTGCGGCGATTGCAACCGCGCCCGACTCAGCACCGAGGGGCAGCTTTACCTGTGCCTGTTTGCCGGCCAGGGTTATGACCTGCGCAGCCTGCTGCGCGGCAACGCCTCTGATGCCGATCTGCTCAGTGCCATCGGCCACCTCTGGCAAAACCGCAGTGACCGCTACTCCGAGCTCAGGAGCGCCGTTGGGGCCGACACCGATTCCGCCACGCGACGCGTGGAAATGAGTTACATCGGAGGATGAATTGATCGTCGGCAACCACACCACTGCGCTGATCCTGCCCGGTGGACGCGGTTCGCGCCTGGGTAGAGGCGACAGCGCAGCGGGCTGCTGCTGGCGCGGGGCGGTGGAGCAACCAACCCAGACAATCGGTCAGATGCAGGCAGGCCGACTGCGCCGGCACCGACGTTTTTAATGCCAACACGCTGGCAGCACCACCACAACTCGAAGGCAACGCCCCATGCAAACACTGGAACACATCGCCCTGCAACTGGCTGGCTACGACCCGCAAGCCCTGAGCGCTGACATGGTCAACGCGTTTCTGGCCAAACTGGTGGTACCGCTGTCCGATGCCGAGTCCGTCCCCATTTTTCAGGCGCTGGGACGGGTACTGGCTCAGGACGTGATCTCGCCCCTGAGCGTGCCACCGCATGACAACTCGGCCATGGACGGTTATGCCTTTGACGGTGCGCAGCTCTTGCCAGAGCAAACCTTGTCACTCAGGGTGCTCGGCACCGCGCTGGCCGGCAATGCCTGGCAAGGCGGGGTGGCAGCGGGTGAATGCCTGAGGATCATGACCGGGGCCATCATGCCTGCGGGCCTCAATACGGTGGTGCCGCAAGAACTGGTCAGCAGCGCGGGCGACAACATCACCATCCCGGCTGGCATGCTGCAAGCGGGTGACAACCGCCGATTCAAGGGCGAAGACCTGATGCAGGGCCAGGCTGCGCTTCTAAAAGGCGAGCTGCTGACGCCCGCTGCACTTGGGCTGGTGGCCAGTTTGGGTCTTCAGGCCGTGCCCGTACTGCGGCGCCTGAAGGTGGCCTACTTCTCGACCGGTGATGAAATCCTGAGCCTGGGCCAGCCACCACGCGAAGGGGCCGTGTATGACAGCAACCGCTACACCGTGTTTGGCCTGCTGACCCGGCTTGGCTGCGAGGTGATCGACCTCGGTGTCGTGCGCGATACGCCGGCGCTGCTGCAAGCGGCCTTTGTGCAGGCCGCCCACCAGGCCGATGTGATCATCACCAGCGGGGGCGTGAGCGTGGGTGAGGCCGACTACACCAAGATGATCATGAAAAAGCTCGGCGATGTGGCCTTTTGGAAAGTCGCCATGCGTCCGGGCCGACCCATGGCGGTTGGCCAGATTATGCGAAACAAATTGGCTTCTAGCGCTTACCCCGTCTGCACAGACAGCTATGAACATAATAGCAAATCAGAAGGCTCGGCGATCCTCTTTGGTCTGCCCGGCAACCCGGTGGCGGTCATGGTGACCTTTCTGGCTTTTGTCCGCCCGGCTTTGCTGCGCATGATGGGCTGCACCGCCAGCAAGCCGCCCCTGCTCAAGGCATGCAGCAGCGAAGCCATCCGCAAGAAGCCCGGACGCACCGAGTACCAGCGCGGCATCGTCAGCACCGCACCCGATGGCACGCTGCAAGTCAAAACCACCGGCAACCAGGGCTCAGGCGTGTTAAGTTCGATGGTGCAGGCCAACGGACTGATCGTGCTGCACCACAGCCAGGGTCATGTGACAGCCGGCGACACCGTGGATGTGATGATGTTTGACGGCGTGATTTGATCAAAACCGGATGGTGAAGTTGGGTCTTTGAATTCAAGCGGCCTGCACGTGGTCGCCTGCTGCGGGTGCCTTGTTCGGCCCCGGGGCGTGTTTGCGGGCCAGCAGCGTGTACATGGTCGGCACCACAAACACCGTCAGCAGGGTGCCCAGGCTCATGCCCCCCACTATCACCCAGCCAATCTGATGTCGGCTTTCAGCGCCAGCACCGGTGGCGATGGCCAGCGGCACAGCTCCCAGCACCATGGCACCGGTGGTCATCATGATCGGGCGCAGGCGCTGCGCCGCTGACTGCTGAATCGCCGCCAGCGTCTCCATGCCCTGCTCGCGCAACTGGTTGGCGAACTCGACGATCAAAATGCCGTGCTTGGTGATCAGGCCCACCAGCGTGATCAGGCCGATCTGGCTGAACACGTTGAGCGTACCCCCTGAAAATTTCAGCGCCAGCAGCGCACCCGCCATCGACAGCGGCACACTGAACATGATCACAAACGGGTCAACAAAGCTCTCAAACTGGGCCGCCAGCACCAAAAAGATGAACAACAAGGCCAGGGCAAACACCAGCGTCAGCGACTCTGATGACTTCTTGAACTCGCGACTGATGCCGTTCAAGTCGGTGGCATAGCCGGGTTTCAGCACTTTCTGTGCCGTGGCATCCATGAAGTTCAGCGCCTCACCCACAGAATAGTCAGCGCTCAGGTTGGCCGTGATGGTGGCTGAGCGGCGCTGACCAAAGTGGATCAACTCACGCGGCACCACCACCTCGCGGATCTTGACCAGGGCCGACAGCGGAATCAGCTCGGCCCCCTTGCCACGGACAAAGATCTTTTCAATGTCATCCGGGGTGTCACGGCCACTCGGGTTGGTCTGCACGATCACGTCATATTGTTCACCATCACGCTTGTAGCGCGTCACCTTGCGGCCCCCCAGCATGGTCTCGATGGCGCGCGCAATCAGGTCCACGCCCACCCCCATGTCGGCGGCACGCTCACGGTCCACCTCGAGCTTGATCTCGGGCTTGTTCAGACGCAAATCGGTATCCACCTGCACAAAACCCGGATTCTTGGCCAGTTCGTCCTGGAAAACGCGCAAGGTCTGCGCCAGGTTCTGGTAACTCTCGGAGGTGATGAGGACAAATTCGATGGGACGACTGCTGAAGCCTTGTCCCAGTGAGGGTGGTGTGATCGGAATCGCCGTCACCCCGGACAGACTCGACACGCGTGGCGTCATGGTGCGTGCCATCTCTAATGTGCTGCGCTGGCGTTGTTCCCACGGGGTGGCACGAAAGAAAATATTGCCCTGCGACACCGTCGGGTTGCCAATGGTGGAAAAAACCCGGTCAAACTCGGGGTAATCCTCGGCGATGCGCTCGATGCTTTTGGCATAGCGGTCGGTGTAAGCCAACGTGGCCCCGTCGGGTGCATTGATACGCGCCAGCACCACACCCCGGTCTTCCAGCGGCGAGAGTTCGCGCTTGAGCTCACCCAGCGCCCACCACGAGACCAGGCCACTGCCCACCATCACCAGCAGCACCAGGTAGCGCCGCTTGAGTGACCAGGCCAGCATCGTGCTGTAGCTTCGGGTGGCCCACTCCAGCAGGCGCTCCATGTGTGAATCAAACCAGGTCGGGCTAGAGTTGTGGCGCAGCAACTGCGACGACAATATCGGCGACAAGGTTAACGCCACCAGCCCCGAAATCACCACTGCACCCGCCAGCGCCAGCGCAAACTCCGAAAACAATCTGCCGGTGCGCCCCGGCGAAAAGGCCAGCGGCGCGTAAACGGCTACCAGCGTCATGGTCATGGCCACAATGGCAAAGCCGACTTCGCGCGCACCCTTGATCGCCGCCTGAAACGGTGGCAGACCCTCTTCAATGTGCCGGTAGATGTTCTCCAGCATCACAATGGCATCGTCCACCACCAGACCAATGGCCAGCACCAGTGCCAGCAGCGTCAGGGTGTTGATGCTGAACCCGGCCAGCGCCATCATCGCAAAAGTGCCAATCAGCGCCACCGGAATGGTCACCAAGGGGATCAGCGAGGCGCGCAGGGTGCGTAAAAAAACAAAAATCACCAGCGCCACCAGCACTGCGGCCTCAACAATGGTGCGAAACACCGCCTTGATCGACTGGTCAATAAACACCGAGTTGTCGTTGGCCACCTCGATCTGCACACCCGGTGGCAAATCGCGCCGCAGTTTGTCCAGCAGGCCCATCACCCCGGCGGCCAGCTCCAGCGGGTTGGCAGTGCTTTGTCGTACCACCCCGACCCCAATCGAATCGCGACCATTGAGCCGCACAAACGAGCGTTCATCCACTGGCGCTTGCTGCACCCGAGCCACATCGGCAATGCGAATGGGCTGCCCATTGACGGTGCGGATCACCACCTGGGCAAACTCACCCGGGCGTTGCAGGTCGGTCGCCGCAGTCACATTGAACTCGCGTTGTGTGCTTTCGATGCGACCGGCCGGCACTTCCAGGTTGGAGCGGCGCAACGCGTCTTCCAGGTCTTGCACGGTCAGCTTGTAGGCCGCCAGCTTGTCCGGGTCAACCCAGATGCGCATGGAAAACTTGCGCTCACCCAGGATATTGACTTCGGCAGCACCAGGGGCGGTTTGCAATAGGGGTTTGACCAAGGTATTGGCGATCTCGGAGAGTTGCAGCGCGTTATGCGTGTCAGAACTCAATGCCAGAAAAATCACCGGAAACGATTCCGCCTCAACCTTGGCAATCACCGGCTCGTCAATGCCTTGCGGCAGGCGCTGGCGCACCCTGGTGACCTTGTCGCGCACGTCGGCAGCCGCCGCATCGGCATCACGGCTCAGCACAAACTTGACCGAAATCTGGCTGCGCTCCTGGCGGCTGGTGGAGGTGATCACATCGACACCTTCGATGCCCGAGAGGGAGTCTTCCAGCACCTTGGTGACCTGGGTTTCCATCACCTCACTGGAAGCGCCGGTAAAGATGGTGGTGACCGACACCACCGGTTCGTCGATCTTGGGGTATTCGCGCACCGTCAGGCGGTTGAATGACACCGCGCCGATCAACACGATCAATAGCGATAAAACCGTCGCCAAGACCGGACGACGGATGGAAGTTTCAGCCAGTTGCATGGGGGCTCCTGAATCAGGAAGCGCTGGCGCTGGGCTGAGCCTGGCCCGGGCCAGCAGCACTGGCGGGCGGGCCAGCAGCAGAAGCCGCCCCGCCAGGCTTGCCCGTGCCAGGTTTGCCAAGTTCAACGATACGCAGCGGCGAGCCGTCTTTTTGCAGCCGCTGCTGGCCGGCCACCACCACCGTGTCGGCGGCGCTCACGCCTTCGGTGATTTCCACCTTGCCCAAGCGCCGCACCCCGAGCTTGACCTCCTGGCGCAGCGAGACCCACAGGGTGTCGGCTGGCAGCTTGTCGGCACCAGGCACCGCCGCAGGTGCCACCACCTTGATGACAAACTGGCGACCACCTTGCGGCACAATGGCCTCTTCGGGCACCACCAGGGCCGATTCATTCACCGAAAACACCGTGGTGGTGCGGGCAAACATGCCTGATCGCAGTGACTGGCCGCCACCAGTCGGACCCGCATTGGGCAACACGGCGCGCACCCCGACCGAGCGGCCATTGGCATCAAGCAGCGGGTCGATCGCCTCAACCACCGCCTTGAAATTGCGGCCAGGCATGGCATCGAGCGTCATCTCAACACTTTGGCCCACCTGAAGTCGCCCGCCATAACGCTCGGGCAGGCGAAAGTCCACCATCATGGCGCGGGTGTCTTCCAGCGCCACCAGATCAGCGCCGTCTTTCACATAGTCACCGACATTGATCAGCCGAATGCCTGCCGTACCATCAAACGGCGCACGAAGAGCCATGCGGCTCAAGCGCGCCTGCGCCAAAGCCAGTTGCGCCTGGGCCACCTGCAGATTGGCAGCAGCGGTGTCAAGCGTTTGCTGGGCCACAAAATTGGCGGCCACCAGCTCCTGGGTGCGCTTGAAACTGGCTTGCGCAATCGCCAGTTGGGCCCGAGCCTGCTGCACCTCGGCCTGCTGCAACCCATCGTCGAGTTGCACCAGCAATTGGCCCTTGCGCACCCCCTGCCCGTCCTTGAACCCGAGCGCGGCGACGCGCCCCAGCACTTCCGGGCGCAGCATGACGCTTTGCCGGGCGCGCAGGCTGCCGACCGCCTGTGCGTCGTCGCGCAGGGACTGCACCAGCACCCGGGCCACCTCGACCCCCGCCACCCGGGGTGCACCCGGCGCACCTGGGGGCTTGGCGGATGCCCGGTCCGCCACAGTGATCTGGTTCGGCACCAAAGGGCGCGACTGCAGCCACCAGGCGGCAGCGCCGGCCAGCGCCATTCCGACAACAGCCAGCACCAGAAAAGAGAGCCTTCGGGTCATAAAATTCTTTCCAATCAGCGATGCTTCAGCACCATTTCCACACCCTGGTTGGCCAGCTGGTCGGCCCGCTCGTTGCCGGCATGTCCGTTGTGCCCACGCACCCAGTGCCATTCAATCTGGTGTCCGCCGCCATTCACCAGCGCATCCAGGCGTTGCCACAAGTCGACGTTTTTCACCGGGGCCTTGGCTGCTGTCTTCCAGCCGCGGGCCTTCCAGCCAGGCAACCACTGGGTCATCCCCTTGAGGACATACTGGCTGTCCACATGCAGGGCGACCTGACACGGGCGCTTCAGCGCAGCCAGTGCCTCGATCACGGCCAGCATTTCCATGCGGTTGTTGGTGGTGCCCAGCTCGCCACCGTACAACTCCTTTTGGGCATCGTTTGACTTCAGCAACGCACCCCAGCCCCCGGGTCCGGGGTTGCCCTTGCACGCACCGTCGGTATAGATTTCAATCACATTCACCGGTCTGACCTCATTCATATTTCTTGATACTTTTCTGACTTCCAGCCCTTGTCGGACCTGCGCTATTAGCTACTGATATCGGAGCACCAGAGAGTCGTCTGGCGGACTTCCAGCCAGGATTGAGCAGCGTCATGCCACGCACCCGCTTGACCGCCACCAAAAAGTAGACTGCCCCGAGTATCGGCCACCAGCGTGCCCCCACCGTGTCCATCCAGCCAAATCGCTGCAACCAGGCCTGGCTTGAAAAAGCCGGCCTCCAGCAACCAAAACGCCCCATCTCGATTTCCAGGCTCAGCAGACTCAGCCAGTCACGCAATCGCAGGTAACCAATGAACTCACCGGCTTCAGGCAAAAACATCCGATCCACACCAAAGCGCCGGTAGACATGTGCCCGCTTTTGCCGAAATCCCCACAGACTCAAAGGGTTCAGGCCGCTGATCACCACCCGTCCATCAGGCACCAGCACACGCGCCACCTCACGCAGCGCACCATGCGGGTCGGGCGTGAGTTCCAGCGCATGCGGCAGCACCAGCAAATCCAGGCTGTTGGCCGGAAACGGCAATGCCGAAAAGTCAGTCACCAGGGCGCGCCGATGGCCGCCCGCCAGACCGGTCAAGTCGGCATCGATGGCGCTCTGGGTGGCCAGCCAGCGGTGCGTCATGCGATTGGCATCCAGCGCATCAAGCTCGGGCAAACCCAGTTGCAAAGCATGAAAGCCAAACAGATTGGCCACGATGTCGGCCATTTGCGCGCGCTCCCACTCAAGCAGGTATTGGCCCGGTGCCGTGGCCAGCCACTGGTGCATCCCTATAATTTCATCGCTCATGAACTTAATTCCACTACCTGCTTTCAACGACAACTACATCTGGATGCTGCACGATGGGCAAAATGCCCTGGTGGTTGACCCGGGCGAGTCGTCAGTGGTTTTTGACGCACTCCAGCAACTCGGGCTCAAACTGGAAGCGATTCTAGTCACGCACCATCACGCTGACCACACGGCAGGTGTCGCCGACTTGCGTCAGGCCACCGGTGCCCGGGTTTTTGGCCCGCTGAATGAACGCATGCCTGAACCGATCAGCCGCCTGCGCGACGGCGCTGTGATGGCACTGCTGGGCCTGCGCCTCGAGGTACTCGATGTGCCGGGCCACACCGCCGGGCATATTGCCTACCTGACACAGCCTGCAGGGCAAGCGCCGATCCTGTTTTGTGGCGACACGCTGTTCAGCGCCGGATGTGGGCGTTTGTTTGAAGGAACACCGGCCCAAATGTTCAATTCACTGTCTCGTCTGGCGGCCCTTCCAGATGCCACCCGGGTTTGCTGCGCCCATGAATACACCGCCAGCGGCCTGGTTTTTGCGCGCGCAGTCGAACCGGGTAACCAGGCGCTGATCACCTATCAGGTGCAGGTCGGCAGCCTGCGCGAGCGGCAACTGCCGACCCTGCCCTCGTCCATTGGCCTTGAAAAAGCCATCAATCCCTTTTTGCGCACACATGTTGACGCTGTCGTGGCATCCATTCGCCAGTTTGATGCCACTGCGCTCGACCCGGTCAGCGTCTTTGCTGCGCTGCGAACATGGAAGAATCAGTTTTGAAAAATTTGTCGGCTTGGTGCCTTTTGCTGGCTACGCTTTGGCTCAGTGGTTGCGCCGTTTCCGTGATCCATCCGCCAGGCAGCGCTGGCAGCACAGCGGTGTCACCCTCGCTGATCCCCTTTGTACCCAGTGAAGCGAGCGTGCCAGGACTGAAACCACCGGTTTACCCGGTCGGGGGCCTGCGACCGCTGTCGAGCGCCTCAGTCGATGCCTGGACAGTGCATGCCCTGACGCCACCAGCCGATATCTGGGACCGGATCCGACGCGGTTTTGCCATGCCTGATCTGGACGGTGAACTGGTGCGTGATCGCGAGCTGTGGTACAGCGGTCGGCCCGATTACATCGAACGCATGACTGAGCGCGGCCGTAAATACCTGTTTCATGTGGTGGAGGAGTTGGAGCGGCGCAATATGCCCACTGAACTGGCGCTGCTACCGTTTATCGAGAGTGCCTTCAACCCCGAAGCAGTCTCAAGTGCCAAGGCCACCGGCATGTGGCAGTTCATGCCCGCCACCGGTAAAACTTTTGAGCTCAAGCAGAACATGTTTCGGGACGACCGGCGCGATGTGCTGGCCTCGACCCGGGCAGCGCTGGACTATCTGCAAAAGCTCTACAACATGTTTGGTGACTGGCATCTGGCACTGGCCGCATACAACTGGGGTGAAGGCAGCGTTGGACGGGCCATTGCCAACAACAGGAAGGCCGGGCTTGATACCCGCTACACCGACCTGAAGATGCCGATGGAAACCCGGTTTTATGTGCCCAAACTGCAAGCTGTCAAAAATATCGTGGCAGCGCCAGGCTCACTCAACGTGCGCCTGCCGCTGATCGACAACCACCCCTATTTCCAGAGCGTCGATATTACCCGCGACATGGACGTGAGCGTGGCAGCCAAGCTCGCCGAGGTGTCACTGGAAGACTTCCGGGCGCTCAACCCATCCGCCTCGAAACCGGTGTTACTGGCAGCCGGTACACCCCAGATTTTGCTGCCCTGGGACAACGCCGCCCGGTTCCAGAGCAACCTGGAAGCCTATACCGGTGGACGGCTGGCAAGCTGGACCGCCTGGATCGCGCCCACCACCCTGAAACCTTCCGAGGTGGCCACACGCGTGGGCATGAGTGAATCAGAGCTTCGCGAAGTCAACCAGATTCCGCTGCGCATGCTGGTGCGCGCCGGCTCCACGTTAGTGGTGCGGCGGACCAACGGCATCAGCACCGATGTCAGCACCCATGTGGCGGACAACGGTCAACTGTCGCTGGCCCCTGAAGTGGTGCTGCGCAAGACCTTGGTCAAGGCCGGCAAGAAAGACAGCGTGGCTGCACTGGCCCAAAGGTACGCCGTGAATGCTTCAGCACTGGCAGACTGGAACAAGGTCAGCAGCACAGCCCTGTTCAAACCCGGTCAGAGTGTCACGCTGTTCCTGCCCGTCGAGCTCAGACCTGGCCGCACCGCCGTCACCAAGCCTGGCAAGGCGGTGCCAGTCAAGGCCGTTCCAGGCAAACCGGCGCTGAAAACCGTAGTCAAAAAAACTCCCAGGAAAAAGCCGACGCGTCAGGTCCGCAAATAGCCCTTGACAGCGCCCACCGCGGTCATCGCCGGTCGACCAGCGCGTGGGCAATCGTGCCCAGATCCACATACTCAAGCTCGCTGCCCACAGGCACACCCCGCGCCAGACGGGTCAGCTGCAAACCACGGGATTTGAGCCCCTCACCAATGACATGCGCAGTAGCCTCACCCTCGGCGGTGAAATTGGTGGCCAAAATCACCTCCTGCACCGTGCCGTCCAGCGCCCGGTCAAACAGCTTTTTCAGGCCGATGTCCTTGGGGCCAATGCCGTCCAGCGGGCTGAGCTTGCCCATCAGCACAAAATACAGGCCCTTGTAAGCACCCGTACGCTCCACCGCCGACTGGTCGGCCGGGGTCTCAACCACGCACAGCTTGCTGGTGTCACGGCGCACGTCCAGACAGGTGGCACACAACGCATGTTCCGCAAAGGTGTGGCAGCGTTCACAGTGCCGCACGTACTCTGCCGCCCGCGACAGCGCCTGCGCCAGGGTCTGCGCCCCGGTGCGGTTGTGCTGTAGCAGATGAAAAGCCATGCGCTGGGCCGACTTCACCCCCACGCCGGGCAGGCAGCGCAGCGACTGGATCAGGGTTTCAAGCGCGTTGCTGTCAGGCATGCAGGTCAGACACGCAGCGCGCGATCAAAACGGAAATTTCATGCCGCCCGGCAGGCTCGGCATGCCCGCCGTGATCTTGCCCATCTTCTCGGTCGAGGTGTCTTCAGCCTTGCGCACGGCGGCATTGAAGGCCGCTGCCACCAGATCTTCCAGCATATCCTTGTCGTCGGCCAACAGGCTAGGGTCGATGGTGACACGGCGCACCTCATGCTTGCAGGTCATGCAGACCTTGACCAGGCCGGCCCCCGACTCGCCAGTGACCTCAATCGTGCCCAGTTCGTCCTGTGCTTTTTTCATGTTGTCCTGCATCGCCTGCGCCTGCTTCATCAGGCCGGCGAGTTGTCCTTTGTTGAACATGGGTTTCCTTGCGTTGATTTATAAAAAATTGCCGGCATCTGCCGCCATGGCACCGCCGACCTCATGAGGCTTGATGCTGCCGGGCACGATTTTCGCCCCAAATTCGCGCATCATCGTCTGCACCAGCGGGTCGTCAAAAACGATTTTTTCAGCCGCCAGCTGGCGTTGCTGCGCCGCCGCCGCGTTGCGTTTGGCCGGACTATCGGTGACACGCCCAACTTCAGCCATCAGTTTCACCGGGTATCCCATCGCCGCCAGCGCCGCCGCCAGCCGGTCGCGACTGCCGCTCTGGTTGAGCGACTCGCGCTCAACCCGCAGCAGCCATTGGTCGGTATCACGCGCCACCAGTTGTGATTGCAGTGCCAGTTCACGCACCATGGCGCTGATCGACTCAGCGTCAATCAGCGACTGCACGGTGGCATGCCAGAAGTCACCCTCGCTGCTGGCAGCGGGTTGCACCCATCGATCCGGGTTCGGCATTTCGCGTTTTGAGTCACCTTGCAAACGTAACTCATACGCTTCAATTTTTGTAGCTGGCAGCGCTTTCCCGGTCTGGGCTGAAGGCTGATCTGGTGTTAAATCATGGATCGATGCAGCGGCCTCGGTCGGCCTGCCAGTCATCGCCAGCACCGGCAATAACCG
>JAIFMA010000084.1 GCA_020048795.1 Rhodoferax sp. | reverse complement strand
AAGTGCAGGAGGTTGCGGGCGCGGGGAACGCAGTTGCACACTTTGACCTGTGCAGGTTGGCTCAGTCCCTTGCCGATTCTTGGGTGACCGAGGCACAAATGAATGAGTGGGTCAACTATGAGGCGCGCTGCACTGCCTGGCGCAAGCGATGTGCCAATTCTTAGCGACACAAAACGTCGCATAAATCGCAACAATCAGGTTTCACAACACGCTGCACTTCATATGAACACTTCTGAACACCCACTGTCCGATCTGCCAAAGCTGCTCAAACTCTCGCGTGGCATGCTTGGCACGATGCGGCTGCTGACATCGCGTGGCCTGAGCGAATACACCTCGACCGGGGAATTGTTGGCCATGCAGCGATTCTTCAGGGAATTTGACGATTGGATCAGACAACTTGCGCGATCTGAACAAGAGCAAAGCGGTCTGCGCGCCACCTTGCGCAGGCGCCACCTGCAACACCGCAACAACACAAAAAGGAGCCACTGATGCGACAACCCTCTTTAGACACCGAGATCACCCGGCTCTCTGACGCTCGGACGCTGGCACCGCTATCGGCCGCAACCGCCATTGCGCAAGATTTGCTTATTGCACTCAGGCAAGCCAAACATGTCGTTGTTTTTACCGGTGCCGGGGTGTCGGCAGAAAGCGGCATCCCCACTTTTCGTGATGCTTTGACTGGCTTGTGGGAACGGTTTGACGCGGAAGACCTGGCCACGCCCAACGCTTTTCGCAAGGACAAAGACCTGGTTTGGGGCTGGTACGAATGGCGGCGCATGAAGGTGCTGATGGCGCAACCCAACCCGGCGCATCTGGCTATTGCCGCCCTGGCGCGCCATGTAGCCAAGCTCACCGTGATCACCCAAAACGTCGATGACCTGCACGAGCGGGCCGGCAGCACCGATGTGTTGCACCTGCATGGCAGTTTGCACCAGCCACGCTGCGCGAGCTGTGGTCAAGCGCATCATTTGCCCGCCGCAATACCCGAGGAACCCGAAGGTGGTCGCCGCCTGAGCCCGCCGGTCTGCGACCATTGCGGTGGTCCGGTTCGCCCGGGGGTGGTCTGGTTTGGCGAAGACCTGCCGGCAAGACAGCTGCATCTGGCGCAACAGCAGGCGCAAGCATGTGACCTGTTTTTCACCATCGGCACCTCGGGGCTGGTCTATCCGGCGGCGCATATTCCGGTGCTGGCAAAACAGGCGGGCGCGCAGGTGGTGCAAATCAATCCGTCGAAAACGCCGCTGGACGACGTTTGCACCTGGTCGCTTCAGGGGGCTGCCGGGACGGTTTTGCCACGTTTGATGGAAAGCGCTGGTTTTGACCATTCGGCCTGACGCGCCCAGGTCACGGCTTGTTCGGCTGACGAAAATGACTTGGACGATATAAATTTGATAGCGGCACCTCATGCCGGTTGCTCAAAATGCAGTTTTAACGTAGAGCTAACCGGCTCTGCACTGCTTTATCGCGCAGCGTCCGTGTTGCGCCGGGTTAGCCTAACGATTGTCATGAATAAATTTCCTGATTGCCTTCCCGCTGTCCGCATCAAGACCAAACATGGTACTCATGAAAACGTGATTGATACCCGTGATTTTCTTTATTTCTGCTGCTGTCAAAGATGGTACGACCCGTTGGAAGCGTTGAAGATTCATCGAGTATTCTTCATCAGGATGAGCCGAATTACCTTGATAAGGTGCCTTTACAAGTTTTCCATCTGCCTCACCGAATGCAACAATGCCAACGCCGGATTGATAAAGAAAAACCACATCGCCCCTCGCAAGTCTCTCGATTTTGAACTTCCACGGGTCGAAGTAAGCTGCGGCCTTACCATGCGACAGCATATCGTCGTGGTCTTGCTGAGTGTTGCTGACGTTGGTGTTGAGGATGTAATAGCCTTCAGCAATGTCTTCGTAGGGATTGTCGAGAACCCTGAATGGTGACATTTCAAGCAACATCTCATCGGTGCCGCCAGCGTATATCCGGTAGACCCAAGGACGCACATCCAAACCGCTGGACCTCCAATACCGTGAAGCTTCTCGGGTCCGGTAATCTAAACCATTGGTCATCACTACAAAAATCTGCTTCCGGTTGAAGTCCTCATCCGATAACTCAATACCAAATTTTGCTTTGTGCGTAACTTTGAGTGATTGGGATGGGTCGGTTGCCTTTTTGAACAAAGCGTCCAATTCTGGGTATCTCATTGCACCAAAAATTTGACCATAACGAAGCACTTGAAGCAAATTGGAGCTGTGTGATTCCCACGCTTTCAATTCGAAGATAAAGAGGTTTCCGTCCTTGTCTATCGCCATTAAATCCGGTTCTTCTTGCCAACTACGGGACTGCATCAGAAGAATCAGTTCATCATCGGGAAACAACCTGTCTAATGATCTGAAGAGAATGTCTTGCAACGCTCGCTCATCCAGACCGAAGGACTGCAACCGTTCTGTCCGACGCTTTTCAGCGTAGCGGGTTTTGGTATTGATGTTTAGCAGCATGTGAATAGTACCGAAGGGGGCTAACGAATAGCGTTTATCTTGCGCCCTGCGATGCTGATGAAGACGAACAACGCCAAACGCGCAAGATAAACCTTGTTCAAGATAAACCTTGTTGGACTGAACCACCGCTGACAGGCTGTAGCGATAAGGGGATTGAAACAAATCCTGGCGTTCGGCAGGCGGGTCATTACCCGAACTTTACCCCAATGTGCCCGCCCCGGGATCGCTGATGTTGATTGTTGTGTTGCCAGGAAAGAGGCTGCGAAAGAGACTTTGATCGATTTCCGTCTCGGTATCTGACCGTTGCAGCGACGCAAATTGCCGCACCCCAATGCTGAAATCGTGTTTACCCTGCAACAACACGAGGACTTTCATGCGGCAAATATTTCTGGATACCGAGACCACCGGCCTGTCACCGTCGCAAGGCCATCGCATAGTCGAAATCGCCTGCGTCGAATGGGTTGACGGCGCGCCAAGTGGCCGGGTTTTTCACCACTACGTCAACCCGCAACGCAAGGTGCCCGACGAGGCCGTCGCCATTCACGGGTTGACCAATGCGTTTCTGGACCAACAACCCCTGTTTATTGAGTTGATCCCCGACCTGATCGAGTTTGTCATTCATGCCGAAGTGATTATTCACAATGCGCCGTTTGATCTTGACTTTTTGCACCACGAACTGCGCCGGGCAGGCATACCAACACTGTTCAACTTTATGTGCGCCCGGGTAATAGACACACTGCCCATCTTTCGGCAGCAGTTTGCCGGCCAGTCCTGTAGCTTGCAGGCACTTTGCGAACGTCAGCATATTCATCTGGAGGTTGCCGGTGACCAATGGCACACGGCGCTGACGGATGCACAGCAACTGGCGCGGCTGTGGAATGCCTTGGTGAAAACTTCACCCACCAAATCATGCTGAAGTTGGCGTGAGTATCTGGCGGTAACCGTGGACATAGTGGGTGCTGATCAGCCCTGCTTGCGCCATCGACGCCAGCAACCCGGCGGCGCGCTTGTACCCCAGCCTGAGGTGACGCTGCACCAGGGACACACTGGCCTTTTGGCTGCCCAGCACGATCGCCACCGCTTGCGCGTACAAAGGGTCTGGTGCGACAGTTTGCCCGCATTGCACAGGTACGTTGTCGCCAGAGATTGATAGAAATTCTGGCGGTAGTTGTGCAATCTCAGCAAAGGCTGCACATGGAAGACAGGCAGTGGCAGTAACTGTGTTGAGTGCCTGAAGGCAAAGTCGGCGATCCATTGCGTGTTCTCCTGCGGATAAATCAAGTGCAGACTATGCAACAACCCTGCGATGAAAGGTGTCGCATGGCGATGATTTGGCGGGAAAAAACCCGCGATTAGGTTTGCGCCAGCACCACCACCGAAAAATCATCCTGGCCACCCGTGCCGAGTTGGGCTATTTACCGTCCAGTCAAGCTGGTGGCACCTTGCTGATTCACGTGCTCTCGAATGATTGCGGCAAGACCACTCTGACGGACACCGATGGCGCGCGACTCATCCTGGCGCAGAAAAAGAGAAACTATCGGCAGATATCTGATCCTGAATTCATAGCTGGTCGCGCTTATGGATAAAGGGCTAGAGGCTCAACGGGCATAAATTTTTCATGCCCGATGTGCCAGCAGGACGACGGAAAAATCGTCAGCGCCACCAGCATGGCGTGATGTCTCATTCATTGACCATGTCGTTGCGTGCGGCGTCGTCAGGCACCTTGCTCGCCATCGCGAGTGTCATAGCGCACCACAATGAGCGAAAGATTGTCGGGGGCGCCTGCCTCAAGCACTGCATCGCGCCACAGCTGTGCTTGTTCTTTGGGCGAAAGGTTTGGGTTGAACAGGGATTGCAGTTGCGCGTCGCTCAAGGTGTCGTGTACGCCGTCGGTGCAAAGCAACAAGGTGTCGCCTGCCGCCATGCGCTCAATGCGGCGGTGAATGGCAAATTCGCTCTCTTCGCTATCAGCCACCAGGCATGAGTCAAGCGCGTAATAGAAGCTTGCGTACTCCACGCCCGCCTCGGCTTCACCCTGCTCGATCAGGGAGTTGATGAGCGAATGGTCATGCGACAACTGTTGCCACACCCCGGCCGCACTGATGCGATAGACCCGACTATCGCCCGCGTTGAGCACTTCGCAGTGATTGGGGTAACCGCGCACCGCCGCCAGGGTGGTGGACGACCCGTATGTTTCGCCCCGTGCCAGGCGCTTGCACAACTGTTCATGCAATCGCCCCACCATGCGACGGTCAAATAGGTTGTCAGGGGCTTCACTTGCCAAGGCTTGCAGCACACACAGGCTGGCCATCTCGGCGCGCGGGCTGGACCCCACGCCGTCCGCCACGGCCACAGAAATGCTTTCGCCGTGCGCCACATACTGCTGCGGCAGCAGGTTTCGCTTTTGGAACACGGCTTCGCCATTCCACAAGCTGTCTTGCTGCTGAGGGAATCGCCTGTCTTTTCCGCAGTGCTGGGTGAAGGCGATGGTGTAGGGCATACGTTCCTTTCAGGCTGTGAAATTGAAACCGGCTGTCACGATGGGTAGCTGGCGTGTCGGCCAAC
>JAIFMA010000247.1 GCA_020048795.1 Rhodoferax sp. | reverse complement strand
ATCAGTTTTCCGGAAATCGAGAAGTTTGACCACCTGCCGCCAGCCCGCGTCGAAGGAGCCAGCGCCTTTGTGTCGATCATGGAAGGCTGCTCCAAGTACTGCAGCTACTGCGTGGTGCCGTACACCCGGGGCGAAGAGATGCACCGCCCGTTTGACGACATTCTGGTCGAAGTCGCCGGCCTGGCCGACCAGGGTGTGAAAGAGATCACGCTGCTGGGCCAGAATGTGAATGCCTGGCGCGCGCCGATGGGCAGCACGGCCGACCTGGCCGACTTTGCCACTTTGCTGGAGTACGTGTCAGACATTCCGGGTGTGGAACGCCTGCGCTACGTCACCAGCCACCCCAATGAGTTCACGCCCGCGCTGATTGCCGCCTACGAGCAGCTCCCCAAACTGGTCAGTCACCTGCATCTGCCGGTGCAACACGGCTCCGACCGCATTTTGATGGCCATGAAGCGGGGCTACACCGCCATGGAATACAAGAGCACGGTGCGCAAGCTACGCGCCATTCGCCCGGCGATGGCGATGAGCAGCGACTTCATCGTCGGTTTTCCCGGCGAAACCGATGACGACCACCGCAAGATGATGCAGTTGATTGACGATGTGGGGTTTGACAACAGCTTCAGCTTTATCTTCAGCCCACGCCCGGGCACACCGGCCGCCAATTTGCCCGATGACACGCCGCACGAGGTCAAACTCAAGCGCCTGCAAGAGGTACAAGCCGCCATCAACGCCAGCATGGGGCGTATCAGTGCCAGCCTGGTGGGCACTCGCCAGCGCATTCTGGTCGAAGGCGCTTCCAGGCGCGACAGCGCCGAGCTGATGGGCCGCACCGAATGCAACCGGGTGGTGAACTTTGTTGGCCAGCCGCAGTTGATCGGTCAACTGATTGACGTGAACATCACCGAAACGCGCACTTTTACACTGCGTGGCGAAGTGCTATTTAATAAATAGCTATCTGCGCTTTATCCATAAGCGACAGAGGCCAAAAAGATGCCTGAAATTACGGTTCAAACTGGGGCTGCAGTTGCCGGATGCGGCTCATCACCATGGCGGCTGCGGCGGTGCGGGTTTCAACGCCGAGTTTGACAAACACCCGCTCCAGGTGCTTTTTGACCGTCATCGGGCTGCTGCCCACAATGTCGCCAATGTCGCGGTTGATCTTGCCCTTGACCACCCAGTACACCACCTCGGCCTCGCGCGGGGTGAGTTTGAAAGTCAGCGCGATGCTTTCGATGACACTGGCATCACTCACCTCCTGCATGATGATCAGCCAGTCGCCGCCGCCTTCGCTGTCTCCAATCTGCTGGTGCAGCCGGAAAGTCAGGCGCTGGGACCCCAGCTCAATGCTCAGGCGTGGTGGTTCGGCCAGCACTTCTTTGGCCTGCACATGGCGACGCAGCCAGGTCAGCACCGGAATCGGGGTGGTGGGTGCGTCGGTGCCGTAATAACGCAGCAGCAACTCACGCGCCAGCGGGGTCTGCCACATCAGGCGGCCGTCGCTGACGCGCACCGTGATGCTGGCATAACCAAAGGCATCGAGTGCGCTGCGCGCCTGGCGTTTTTCACGCGCGCCCTGCAGGTGCACCGCCATGCGCGCCAGCACCTCTTTGGGCTTGATGGGTTTGGTCACGTAGTCCACCCCGCCACATTCCAGCGCTGCCACCAGGTACTCGGTGTCGGTCAGGCCGGTCATGAAAATGATCGGAATGTGCGCGGTTTGTGGCATCGCCTTGAGCCGGCGTGCCACTTCAAAGCCGTCCATGCCGGGCATCATGGCATCGAGCAAAATGATGTCGGGCAGCACCTGGGTGGCGCGTTGTAAAGCCGCTTCACCGTGGGTGGCCACCAGCACGGTGTAGCCCGACTCGTCCAGCGCGTCGTGCAGCATCGCCAGGTTGTCGGGCACGTCGTCCACCACCAGCACCACATCGCTGTTGGCGCGGTCCAGCGTGCGGTCCAGCACGGGTTTGGGCAGGGGCTGGCTAAGGTTCATTGGCACAGGCGGTCAACTGGCCCAGCATGGTCTCAAACTGGAACTGCTTGGCGAGTTCGCGCATCTTCGCGACAAACGTCTCGCAGTGCGGACTGTCATGGGCGATCGCATCGAGCTGGTTCAAGATGCCACGGTAGTAGCCCAGCACCACCAGTTCGCGCAGGGCTTCGCGTTGCCCGCGTTCAGGGTAAACCATTGCGTCGGGCTGCACCGGTGTGGCGACGGTGGCCAGCGGCGGTGTTTCCAGCCAGCTCAGCAACAGGCGCCGCTCCAGCCAATCCAGCAGGTCGGCGTGGCGCACCGGTTTCAGGATGAAGTCTTCTGACGGAATACCCAGGTCATTGTCCAGACCCCGGTCAAAGGCATTGGCCGAGACAATCGCGATGCTGGGTGGCGGGTGCGGGCTGTGTCGCAGCAGTTCGCGCAGGCGACGGATGGTTTCCCAGCCGTCAATACCCGGCATTGCCAGGTCCATCAGGATGACTTCGGGCAAGTAGCCTGCCGCCAGCAAATCCAGGCAATCGTGCCCACTGGCCGCGGTGCGCAGTTCAAAGCCGATGGGTTGCAGCAGGTGCACCAGCAGGTCGCGGTCGGCCTCCTCATTGTCGACCACCAGAATCCGCCGCCGCGCGCCGGCATAACCCAGCCGAGGCCGGCGCACAAACAGCCGGTTCTGGCGTTTCGAGGCGGGTGAATACACGGTGACACCGGTAGCCAGGCGCACTTCGGGCAAAAACAGCTTCACCTTGAAGACCGAGCCCACGCCGGGCGTGCTGAGCACCGACATCTCGCCACCCATCAGGTCGGTGAGCATTTTGGCAATCGTCAGACCCAGTCCGGCACCTGGCTGCCGGTTGCTGCCCTGGGCCCGGGTAAAGGGTTCAAAGATGCGCTCATGTTCCTGGGCTGACAAACCCGGGCCGGTGTCTTCGATCTCGATGAAGGCCATTTCACGCGCGTGGCGCACACGCATCAGCACATGCCCCTGGTCGGTGAACTTGAGTGCGTTGCCCAGCAGGTTGATCAGGATCTGGCGCACCCGTTTTTCGTCAGCGCGCACCATGGCCGGCAGCATACCTTCCACCTCGCAGCGAAAAGCCAGCCCCTTGGCCAGGGCTTCAAGTTCAAACAGGCTGGCGATGTCGTGGACAAACTCGGCAAATGGCATCGGTTTGACATTCAGGGTGAGCCGTCCGGCTTCGATGTGGGCGATGTCGAGCGTGCCCTCGATCAGCGACAGCAGGTGCTCGCCGCCGCGCTTGATGACGCTGACGGCCTGTTTGCGGTGCGCTGGTATCGAGCTGTCTTCGCCCATCAACTGCGCATAACCCAGAATGCTGTTGAGCGGTGTGCGCAACTCGTGGCTGATGGCACTGATGTAACGGCTTTTGGCCTGGTTGGCCTGATCGGCCGCCGCACGCGCCTGCTCGGCCAACTGCTTGGCATGTTGCAGCGCCAGATCGGTCTTGCGGTGCAACTCGATTTCACGCATCAGCAAATGGGTTTGCCGGTTTGACTCTTCCTGTGCCACCCGGCGGCTTTGGTGCGCCAGCACCACCCACCAGGCCACCAGGCCGGCAATCAGGATCAGCGCCAGGTAAACCTTGAAAAAGCCCGAGCGCAACGCGTCCAGCGCAGTTTGTAGCGTCAGCGTGTCAAACACCGACTGACTCAGGGCGCGCGCTTCCTGGTGATAAAGCAAGCCCAGCACGCTGGCCAGCAAAGGGGCAATCACCAGCATCAGCATCAGGAAGGTGCCCAGACCCTTGTCAAGATAGGCCCATGCCGGCTGGGGCAATAACCAGCGCAACGTGGCCTGCCACTGGTTTGACAGGCTGGCGTGGGGTTTGCACAGGTCGCCACAGCGCGCATCAAGGGTGCAGCACAGCGAGCAGATGCTGCCCTGGTAGGCCGGGCAGTGGGCCATGTCGGGGGCTTCGTAATGGCGCTCGCAGATCACACACGGCTGTAATTGCGGGTCACCGGCGGCATCGGTCCGGGCTGCTTCAGACGGTCCTGAGCGTGCCAGGTAATACCGTCCAGCGGTGCCCCATGCTATCAAAGGTGAAGCTATCAGCGCAGTCCCCAAGGCGATCAGCGCCGAAAATGCCTGTGCCATCGGGCCCAACAGACCCAGGTAGGCGGCAATCGACAGCACCGAAGCCAGTGCCATGGCACCAACACCCACCGGATTGATGTCGTACAGGTGCGCACGTTTGAACTCGATGCCCGGTGGCGACAAGCCCAGCGGCTTGTTGATCACCAGATCGGCCACCACCGCCATCATCCAGGCAATCGCCAGGTTGGAATAAAGCCCCAGCACGTCAGCCAGGGCGGCAAACACGTTGAGTTCCATCAGCACAAAAGCGATCAGGGTGTTGAACACCACCCACACCACCCGCCCTGGGTGGCTGTGCGTCAGGCGCGAGAAAAAGTTGCTCCAGGCCAGCGAACCGGCGTAGGCGTTGGTGACGTTGATCTTGAGCTGCGACACCACCACAAACAAGGCCGTGGCGGCCACTGCCCAGCCATAGTGGGGAAACACATATTCGTAGGCCGCCAGATACATCTGGTTGGGGTCCACGGCACGGTCGAGTGGCACCGCGTTTTGAATCGCCAGATAGGCCAGCAATGCGCCGCCGAGCATTTTCAGCACGCCCAGCACCACCCAGCCCGGCCCGCCCGCCAGCACACTGAACCACCAGCGATGCCGCGTGGCTGCGGTGTGTGGTGGCATGAAGCGCAAATAGTCCACTTGTTCGCCCATTTGGGTCATCAGGGCCACGCCAACCGTCAAAGCGGCACCAAAAAGTGGCATGCTAAAGGCATCAGAGCCTGCTTTTTCACCAATATAGTGCGTCACACCCGAAAACGCACCGGGGTCGCGTAACAACACATACACATACGGCACCACCAGCATCACCAGCCACAGCGGCTGGGTCCAGACCTGTAAGCGGCTGATGGCCGACACCCCGTGAGTCACCAGCGGAATCACGGCCAGCGCGCAAATCAGGTAGCCCCAGCGTGGCGGGACACCCAGCGCCAGCTCCAGCGCGTAGGCCAT
>JAIFMA010000060.1 GCA_020048795.1 Rhodoferax sp. | reverse complement strand
CCGAAGAAGTCATCGCCACGCCAGGCTGTGAGTCCAACGTCAAGGAAATTTTCGACAAATGCATCGAACTTGAGCGCACCCGCCCCGAGGCCGTTATCTTCAACCAGTTCGACCAGCTGCCCAACTCGCTGTGGCACTACAACGTGACTGGGCCAGCGATGGCAGAAGTGTTTAAACAAATCGCCCGCCCGGCCGACGTAGTGGCGGGTGCGGTGCTTTCGTCGGGTTCCGCCGGCACCATGGCGGCTGGTTCTTACCTGCGCGACACATTTCCTGGTGCGAAAGTTGGTGTTGCCGAAGCACTTCAATGCCCAACCATTTTGGAAAACGGTTTTGGTGACCACCGCATCGAAGGCATCGGTGACAAGCACATTCCCTGGATTCACAATTTGCGCGAAACCGATGCTGCCATTGGCATTGATGACGAACTACCGATCCGATTCATCCGTCTGTTCAACGAGCCGGCTGGAAGAAAAGTATTGGCCGAGAACGGTGTCGCTAAGGAGGTGCTCGATAAACTCGAATGGATGGGGATTTCGTGTGTTGGCAACATGATCGGTGCCATCAAGTTCGCCAAGTATTACGAACTGGGTGAGAACGATGTGGTGTTCACCGTGTTTACCGATTCGATGGCGCTGTACCAGAGCCGCTTGGCTGAGCTCAACGCCGAACGTGGCCCATATGACCAGCGCCAGGCCGATCGTGACTACGACCGGCTGTCAGGAATTTCGCTGGACTACGTGATGGAGCTTTCTCACATTGACAAGCGGCGTGTGCATCAGCTCAAGTATTTCTCGTGGGTTGAGCAGCTAGGCAAATCGGTTGAAGAGTTGCGCGCCCAGTGGGATGATCACCGCAATTACTGGGGCTGCCTGCGCACCCAGAGCGTTGATCTCGACAAGATGATCGACGAGTTCAATGCCGAGGTGCAATGCGGCTGATAGCCTTGCCTACCTGCGGTTTGAATGGTCCGGCATACGGTCGTAGCGGTTGCGAACACCATCGCCGTCACGATCACGGTCGTACAGGTTAATGATGCCATCGCGGTCGAGATCCCCGTAGGGGCCGTAAACACGTGCCTGATACCACTGATGGCGCGATCTGCCCGCATCGTGGATGTTGGCGACACCGTGGTCGCCGTAAGGGCTGCGGTGTTGCCAGTGCTGCCCGTCATAACGTCGACGCTCATCAAAGCGTCCATCGTGGCGGGGTGCGGGTGTATAGACTGGCCGGGCTTGTCCATGCGCGGGGGCCGACTGCACATAGAGGCCCGGCACCTGCACGCCAACGCTGAAGTACATGTCGCTATGGGCCTGTGCTGATGAAACTGCCGCTAATGCGCACAATGCAAGCGCCATGGTTGTGATGGACTTGGTGGAGATGAGATGTTTCATGAAAACTCCTTGGGTTGGTGTGGTTCATATCTTGCGCGCTGGTGTATGAACGCGAGCTGAACCGAACCGAGAAAGATTTTTCAATAACAGGAGTGTCAAGTGCTTGCCAGAGCAATCGCCACTTGCCCACCCCAATTCATTGCCAAGCAGCGTCGCACGCCTTCATGGCTGTCCCTCAATTCGTTGCGCAGGCTGTCTGATCAATCAGGCGAGGCCAACCCTACGCGGTGCCCGCGTCACCCAGGCGCATGAAGTCGCCGCCCGTGCCCAGCGACAGCAGGCCACTCTTGGCGTAGATGCCGAGTTTGGCACGGGTGTCGGTGATATCAAGGTTGCGCATGGTCAGCTGGCCAATGCGGTCAAGCGGGCTGAAAGGTGCGTCTTCCACCTTTTCCATGCTCAGGCGCTC
Source organism: Rhodoferax sp. (assembly GCA_020048795.1). GTDB lineage: Bacteria > Pseudomonadota > Gammaproteobacteria > Burkholderiales > Burkholderiaceae_C > Rhodoferax. Next base: position 3,266 of record JAIFMA010000060.1, on the reverse strand, counting down.
GGGCGCGTAGGTCAGGTTGGGGCTCTCGGTGTTGAGCAGGCTGTAGTCGTTACCCCGGCGCAATTCCAGGGTGACGGTCCCGGTGATGGCGCTGGCCACCCAGCGCTGGGCGGTTTCGCGCAGCATGATGGCCTGGCTGTCAAACCAGCGGCCCTGGTACAACAGGCGACCGAGTTTGCGGCCGCTGTCGCGGTACTGTTCGATGGTGTCTTCGTTGTGAATGCCCGTCACCAAACGCTCATACGCAATAAAAAGTAACGCCAGACCAGGGGCTTCGTAGATGCCGCGGCTCTTGGCTTCGATGATGCGGTTCTCAATTTGGTCGCTCATGCCCAGGCCGTGGCGGCCACCGATGTGATTGGCTTCTAAAAACAGGCTGACCAAATCAGGGTATTCCACGCCGTTCAAGGCGACCGGGCGGCCTGCTTCAAAGCGCACCGACACTTCTTCGGCCCTGACGACACAGTCGTCGCGCCAGAACGGCACACCCATGATGGGGTTGACGATCTTGATGCCGCTGCCCAGTTGCTCTAGGTCTTTGGCTTCGTGCGTGGCACCCAGCATGTTGCTGTCGGTGCTATAGGCTTTTTCAGCACTCATCTTGTAGCCAAAGCCGTGCGCCGTCATGAAAGCCGACATCTCGACACGGCCGCCGAGTTCGTCAATAAAGGCCTGATCGAGCCACGGCTTGTAGATTTGGAGGGATGGGTTGGTCAGCAGGCCGTAGCGGTAAAAACGCTCGATGTCATTGCCTTTGAAGGTGCTGCCATCGCCCCAGATATTGACATCGTCCTCTTTCATGGCCGACACCAGCATGGTGCCAGCGACGGCGCGGCCCAGTGGCGTGGTGTTGAAGTAGGTTACGCCGGCGGTGCTGATGTGGAAGGCACCGCTTTGTAACGCAGCCAGCCCTTCTGCAGCAAGCTGAGGGCGGCAGTCGATCAGGCGGGCTTTTTCAGCACCGTATTCCATCGCCTTGCGCGGGATGTCGTCGTAATCCGACTCGTCGGGCTGACCCAGGTTGGCAGTGTAGGCAAAAGGGATGGCTCCCTTGAGCTTCATCCAGTGCAGCGCGGCACTGGTGTCGAGGCCGCCTGAAAAAGCAATGCCGACCTTTTCGCCGATGGGAATGTTCTGGAGAATAGTATTAGACATAAAATAGACCTCTAGCCCGCATCCCTATTGCGCAGGCAGCTATAAATATTAAAGTGAAAAGCGTGAATCAGCCAAAGTGGCAGATGTAGTGATAGGGTTCGGTGACACGGATATCAAAACTTGAATGACCCGCAATGCTGAACTTGTCGCCCGGGCCGGAATTCAGCCAGGCATCGCTGCCTTTGAGCTTGTATTCACAGCCGCCCGCCACGCATTCCATGATTTCAGGCGCACCGGTGTTAAAGGTGAGGGTGGCTGGCAGCACCACGCCAACTGACTTCTTGCTGCCATCGGCCAGTGTGATGCCATGGCTGATGCATTTGCCGTCAAAGTAAACGCTGGCGGTGGTGGCGACGGTCACGCCGTCGAATTGGGTGGTGGGCATGGTGTCGTTGGGCTTGATCTGTGAAAGATGGGGATTTTAGGGCTTGAACGGACTTGAGCTGCTGCGCCGATGCCGTTGTGGTGTGCAAAGATTAATTCAATACCGCAAACCATTTGACACAACTCATGGCACCAGCGATGTCTAGCGGGGCAGGCCCTTTGGGCTGACGATTTCTGGTACTCCAGTATCAGGATGCAGTCAAAAGGGCCTGCCTCGCGGGATTTACAAGCCCTAAGCGCAACTCCGCAAGCGCTCGGCAAACAAATCGGCATCAAACCCAACGCTGGTGCTGCCATCAACCCACACCACCACCGGCCGCTTGATCACACTGGCTTGCAACCGCATCAAGGCCATGGCCGAGGCATCGTCCACCACGGCCACGCGGGTGGCCTCATCGAGTTGGCGCCAGGTCGTGCCCTTGCGGTTCACCAGCGTCTGCCAGCCCACGGCGGCCAGCCAACTGGGCAGCAAGTCAGCCGGCACGCCATGCTTTTTGAAGTCTTGAAAGCTGTAGTCAAGCGTGTGCTCAGCCAGCCAGGCGCGGGCCTTTTTGACGCTGTCGCAGTTGGCAATACCATAAACAATGATTTTTTTTGAGACGTTTGAGTGTGTTTTCATGGTCCCGATGATGCCATTGCTGGGGAGGCGCTGGCAGCGGGATGCAGTGCGCGACAATGCGTACCGCTATGAAACACCCCGACCTCTACACCCTCGACGACTGGCTGGCACATTGCGAACAGCTGCACCCGGTCGCCATCGACATGACGCTGGAGCGGGTACGCTCAGTGGCACAACGCATGGACATCGCGTTTCACTGCCCGGTAATCACGGTGGCGGGCACCAACGGCAAAGGTTCCACCTGTGCCATGCTGGAGGCAATTTTGCTTCAGGCGGGCTACCACACTGGGGTCTATACCTCGCCGCATCTGACGCGTTTTGAAGAGCGGTTGCGATTCGATGGCGAGCCTGTTGATGCTTCTGAATTAGTAGCTTCTTTTGCAGAAGTGGAAAGGGCTAGAAGTCAAAAACATGCTGAAGTTTCTTTGACCTATTTTGAGTTTTCCACGCTAGCGATTTTCGACGTGATGCGCCAGCACAAGCTCGATGTGGTGATTCTGGAAGTGGGCCTGGGCGGGCGCCTGGATGCCGTGAACATCATCGATCCCGACTGCGCCATCATCACCAGTATCGATCTGGACCATATGGCTTTGCTGGGTGACACGCGCGAAGCCATTGGCTATGAAAAAGCCGGCATCATGCGTACCGGCCGCCCAGTGGTGGTGAGCGACCCGCTGCCGCCGCAAAGCGTACTGGACCATGCGCTGGAAGTGGCTGCTGACCTGTGGCGCGTCGGTGTCGATTTCAATGTGTCGGGCGACAAGCAGCAATGGGGCTGGGCCGGGCGCGGCAGACGCTACAGCGGGCTGGCGTACCCGGCATTGCGCGGTGCCAATCAGTTGGTCAACGCAGCCGGGGTGCTGGCGGCACTGAGTGCTCTGCGCGAGCGTTTGCCGATCACCGCGCAGGCGGTCCGCAGCGGCTTTGCTTTGGTTGAGCTGCCCGGGCGTTTTCAGATCTTGCCCGGCCAGCCGACGTTGGTGCTGGATGTGGCCCACAACCCGCATGCGGTGGCTGCATTGACCGCCAATCTGGATGCGATGGGTTTTTTCCCCACCACCCATGCGGTGTTTGGTGCCATGGCGGACAAGGATCTGGCGAAGATGTT
>JAIFMA010000201.1 GCA_020048795.1 Rhodoferax sp. | reverse complement strand
CCAAACAACGCGCCGGCCAGCATCATCAGCGGCAGCATCACCCAGGCTGGCAAAAAGGGCGACCACCACAGCGCCACCAAGCCGGTGCCCAGGCCCCCCATGATGGCCTGGCCTTCGCCGCCAATATTGAACAAACCACCATGAAAAGCCACTGCCACCGCCAGCCCGGTGAAGACAAAGGTGGTGGCGTAATACAAGGTGTAGCTCAAACCCCGGGCCGTACCAAAAGCCCCCTGCACCAGCACTTGAATGACCAGCCACGGGTCTTGCCCGACCAGTGCCACCACACCACCCGCCGCCAGCAAGGCCACCAACAGACTGACCAGCGGCAGCAACACCAGATCGGCCCAGCGCGGCAAGGTGTTCATGGGTTGCCTCCGGTCATCAACAGCCCCAGCGCCGCCTCGGAACAATCGGCAATCGGCAACTCACCGGCGATACGGCCCTGGTTCATCACCAGCACCCGGTCAGACAAGGCCAGAATTTCATCGAGTTCACTCGACACCACCAGCACCGCACAACCGGCTTGGCGCAGCGCACGCAACTGGCCATAAATGAACTCGATGGCCCCGATATCGACCCCTCGGGTCGGTTGCCCCACCAGCAGCACCTTGGGTGCGCGGCCCAATTCACGCGCCAGCACCAGCTTTTGCTGATTGCCGCCCGAGAACTTGCTGCTGACCAGTTCAGCGTCACGCGGGCGCACGTCAAAGCGTTCCATCATGTCTACCGTGGCCTGACGCATGCGGCGGTGCTTCATCCAGCCATGGGTGGCGTAATCAGGCAAATCTTCATACCCCAAAGCCGCCGACTCCCAGGCGGCAAAGGCCATCACCAGCGCGCGCGCGTGACGGTCTTCCGGCACATGCGCCAGGCCCAGGCTGCGCGCCAGATTCGGGTCGAGCCAATGCGGGCTGTCAAAAGTGCGGCCCAACAATTGCAACCGACCCTGCTTGGGCGACAACAAGCCCGTCAGCACGTCAATCAGCTCGCTCTGACCGTTGCCCGACACGCCGGCCACACCCACGATCTCACCGGCGCGCAGGGTCAGACTCACATTTTCCAGGCGCTGCACACCCAGGCCGTCGATCACCGACAAGTGATCCGCCTTCAGCAACACATCGCCTGCCACATTCACCGGGTCAGCAACGCGGCCGATATTGACCCGCCGACCGACCATGGCCTGCGCCAGCCCCTCGACCGAGGCTGCGGCAATTGGCACATGCTCCACCACCTGACCGGCGCGCATCACCGTGACCGTGTCGCACAAGGCCATCACTTCCTTCAGCTTGTGGGTGATCAGAATCAGCGTGGTGCCCTGCTCGCGCAGGCGTTTGAGCACATCAAACAACTGGGTCGCTTCCTGCGGTGTCAGCACAGCAGTGGGCTCGTCGAGAATCAAAATCCTGGCACCACGGTACAGGGCTTTCAAAATCTCCAGTCGCTGGCGATCGCCCACCGGTAAATCAGCCACCAGGCGGTCCAGTTGGATCTGCAAGCCGGTGGACATCATCAGTTCGGTGAGTTTGCGGCGCACCTGTGCATCAGCACGCTGCAGCAGCCAGTCGGGCTCGGCACCGAGCATGACGTTTTCCAAAGCACTGAGGGTATCGACCAGCATGAAATGCTGATGCACCATGCCAATGCCCAGCGCAATCGCTTCATCTGCATTGCGAATGCTGGCCGGCTTGCCAAACACCTCGATCTGCCCGCTGTCGGCCTGGTAAAAACCGTACAGAATCGACATCAGCGTGCTTTTGCCGGCGCCGTTTTCACCCACAATGCCATGCACCGTGCCCGCAGCCACACTCAGATCCACATCTGCATTGGCAGCAACGGCACCAAAGCGCTTGCTGATGCCGGTCATACGCATGGCGGGAGCCGCCGCATCAGCCATACAAGTGGGCTCCTGATGCCGGCAAACTACGCTTGTTCAGTACGACAAACTTATGCATGGTTTGATGCTCTAGACCTTGATGGCGTTGCGCTGACAGCTCTTTATTTGGGAGTAATCAGAAACGAATCAGGCTGGGCCGCCCGGTGCCAACATTGACCGACCCACATCTGCGGCAGCGCGCCCAACCACGGCTGCAAATAGCCACTGCCATCAGCCAACCCAATCACACAACCGCCAGTCGGTTGTGCAACAACGCTGACCGCCATCGTCACCGGCCAGATAGGGCTGTTGGGCTCCCCTTTCATCCGGCGGGGTGAGAGGGGCTGGGGCAGAGCGACGAAAATCTCATTCAGCGGGGAGGTCTGAATCAGCCAAAAATCAATATTTGCAAGCGTTGTCGGCCATGTAGTCGGCCACCTTGATCTTGCCACTGATGATGTCCGCCTTGGCCGCATCCAGCTTCTTCTTCATATCCGCCGTCACCAGGCTGGCATTGTGCGTGTCCATGGCATACCCGACACCGCCCTCTTTCAGGCCCAGCACGGTGATACCGGGTTTGTGGGTCTTGGCAGCGTTGTAAACCGCCACGTCCACACCCTTGACCATCGAGGTCAACATGGTGCCGCTCTGCAGGTGGTTCTGATTGCTGTCCACGCCAATGGCCAGCTTCTTGCCGTCTTTGGCGGCCTGATAGACGCCAATGCCGGTGCCACCGGCTGCCGCAAACACCACATCAGCACCCTTGGCAAACTGGGCCTTGGCCAGTTCACCACCACGCGCCGGGTCATTCCAGGCTGCGCCGGTGGTGCCGGTCATGTTGGCAAACACTTCTACCTTGGGGTTGGCAAACTTGGCACCCTGCTCGTAGCCACACTGAAACTTTCGGATCAGCGGAATATCCATGCCACCGACAAAACCGACCTTGGCCGTTTTGCTGGCCATCGCTGCCAGGGCACCGACCAAAAAGCTGCCCTCTTGTTCCTTGAACACCACCGACTCGACATTGGGTTGATTGACCACCATGTCGATGATGGCGAAATGAAGCTTCGGGAACTCCTTGGCCAGCTTTTCAATCGCTGATGCCTGGCCAAAACCGATGCCAATGATCGGGCTGGCTCCTTTTTCAGCCATGCGGCGCAAGGCCTGCTCGCGCTGCGATTCATTGGTGACCTCAAATTCGAGGTAATTCTTGCCCGTCTCTTTTTTCCACTTTTCCATGCCGTTGTAGGCCGCTTCGTTGAACGACTTGTCGAACTTGCCACCCATGTCAAACACCACGGCGGGCTCGGCCCACAGCGCGGTGTTAGTCAAAACAGCACAAGCCAAAGCACTTAGACGAAAAGCGGATTTCAAAGTCATGACAAATTTCTTTCAAAAGTTGGACCAACCCCGGCGGTGAATCCTCGCCCCCAGGCCAGCAATGACTATGCCACGATTTTGGGTGACTTCAAGCAGCGCGACATAATTGGCGTTCTTCAAACGCTTCAAAGTAGCAAGCATGATTCTGGTCGCCGGCTCTGCCAATCTGGACTTTGTGGTCCGGGCCCATCACATTCCCGCCCCCGGCGAAACCGTGCTGGGGCAAGACTTCAACATCTACCCCGGTGGCAAAGGTGCCAACCAGGCGGTGGCCTGCGCCAAGGCGGGCGGTGCCCCCACTCGGATGCTTCTGGCGGTCGGACAGGATGCCCACGCCGGGCCCTTGCTAGACTCGTTGCGCACCGCAAAAGTAGCGCTAAATACGGTTCTGGTGCCTGACCAGCCTACCGGGTGTGCTTTTATTTGTGTAGCAGACAGTGCCGAAAACGCGATCACGGTGGCACCCGGCGCCAACCTGTGTCTGCAAAGCCAGCACCTGCCCGAGCTCGAAGGTGTCAGTCACCTGCTGATGCAGCTTGAGATTCCAATACCCACAGTGACAGCCTACGCCTTGGCGGCCCGGGAAAAAGGAGTCAAAGTCGTGCTGAACGCTGCCCCGGCCCAACCACTGCCCATTGAATTGCTCGAGGCGGTGGATATTCTGATCGTCAACGAAGGCGAACTCGCAACACTGGTGCCCCACGCCGGCGCTGTGCTGGTCAATCTGGCACAGATCGCGGTTCCATGCGTCGTGGTGACCTTGGGCCAACGTGGCTGTCTGGCGCGCCTGGGAAACAACTTTCTGACGCAAGCCTCCTTTGACATCACGGCGGTCGACACCACCGGTGCAGGTGACACCTTTTGCGGCGTATTAGTGGCTGCACTTGACCAGGGAGACACCATCCCGAGCGCGATCCGGCAAGCCAGCGCAGCGGCGGCTTTGGCCTGCACACGCGCGGGTGCACAGTCAAGCATTCCCGCTGCCAACGATATCCTTGCGCTTACTGCCACACAAACTGACTCTTCCCCTGAGAAAACACGCGCTCTGCTGAGTTGGTGCGGCCTGGCGTGACAGAAGGTCCAAGCCAGATACCGATCTTGCGATCAGGTGGCCCGGGCACGCTTGGCCATGCGCTCGCCAACAAAGGCGAACGAAAAACCCATCGCTTCCCTGACCGATTCCTCGATGACGTGACGCTCATTTTCAGTCAGGTAAAACATCATATCCACGTCATGCCGCACATAACGAGCTGGCAACCTGTTGAGTGCAACGCACGCCACGTCGGCGAGCATGTCCGCACTGTAATCAGGGTATTCAGTGACTTGTCTGGCCACCTCCTCAAAGACAATTCGCTCGTAATAGTTGTGAACCTGTTCAAAATTGATATTCATAATGGCGTAGGCGATAAATTTTTTGACTAAACAGTGACCTTATCAGTACAAACACCGGCTGGCAAGAGAAATTTCTGCAACACCGACCAGAGTGAGCGACGTTTCTCAGCTACAAAACATGTAGCACAGTATGATTCTGAGATATAGTTTGAGAATTGCCGAACCAAATGCTCAATACAGTCATCACCTGCACCCGGTGATTGTTTTGCGCCAAATTGCCAACACCCCACGGAGACCTGTCCTATGAGTTCAAAAGAAAACGCCGCCATTGGTCAATTGCTGAGCCTGCTTGAGTCGCGTTACGCGATTCGTGTTCTGTGGGCACTACGCAATGGTCATCCCCAGACCTTTCGCCTTTTGCAGGACAGTGTGGGGGGCATCACACCCAACACCCTTAACACCCGCATCAAGGAACTTCGCGAGGC
>JAIFMA010000194.1 GCA_020048795.1 Rhodoferax sp. | reverse complement strand
GCCACCCACTATGTGGCCATCTTCAGCGACATCAGCGAACACGCCGCGGTGCAAGCGCAGCTCGACACGCTGGCCTTTTATGATCCGCTGACGCAACTGCCCAACCGCCGCCTGCTGCTTGATCGGCTCGACCAGGCGCTGCACGCCAGCAGCCGCCACGCGCGTCAGAGCGCCTTGCTGTTTGTCGATCTGGACAACTTCAAGACCCTCAACGACACGCTCGGGCATTTCCTGGGCGATTCGCTGCTGGTCCAGGTGGCCAAGAGGATCAAGACCTGTGTGCGCGAGGGTGACACCATTGCCCGCCTGGGCAGTGACGAGTTTGTCGTGTTGCTGGAAGATCTGAGCGAAAACACCACCGAGGCGGCGACCCAGACCGAAGCCGTGGCCGACAAGATTCTCGCCAGCTTTGTGCCGGTGTTCGCGCTCGACAGTAGTGCCTATCATGGCAGCGCCAGCGTCGGCATCACCCTGTTTGGCGGCGCAGTGCTTGAGAGCAGCGAGCAGCCGCTCAAACGCGCCGAACTGGCGATGTTCCAGGCCAAGGCGGCCGGGCGCAACACGCTGCGCTTTTTTGACGCGCACATGCAGGCCGAAGTGTCAGCGCGTGCAGCGCTGGAAGCCGATTTGCGCCAGGCGTTGGCACAGCAGCAGTTGGTGTTGCACTACCAGCCGCAAGTGGTGGGTGCGGGTCGCATCACCGGGGTCGAAGCGCTGCTGCGCTGGCAGCAGCCGCAGCGCGGCATGGTGTCACCGGCCCAATTTATCCCGCTGGCTGAAGAGAGTGGGCTGATTTTGCCGATTGGCCAATGGGTGCTCGATGTCGCCTGTGCCCAGTTGGCAGCCTGGGCCACGCAACCCGGGCTGCGCGATCTGACGATCGCCGTCAATGTCAGTGCGCGCCAATTTCAGCAAGACGACTTTGTTGACAGTGTGCTGGCCACGCTGGCACGCACCGGGGCGATGCCCAAACTGCTCAAGCTCGAGCTGACCGAAAGCATGCTGGTCAATGACGTGGAAGGCATCATCGTCAAGATGGCCGCGCTCAAGGCGCACGGCGTGGGTTTCTCGCTGGACGACTTTGGCACCGGCTACTCGTCCTTGGCCTACCTCAAACGCTTGCCGCTGGACCAGCTCAAGATTGACCAGAGCTTTGTGCGCAACATCGTCACCGACCCCAACGATGCGGCCATTGCCAAGATGGTGGTGGTGCTGGCCGACAGCCTGGGCTTGTCGGTGATTGCGGAAGGGGTGGAGCTGCAAGCGCAGGCCGACTTGCTGGCGCATCTGGGCTGCCACGCCTGCCAGGGCTATTTGTTCAGTCGGCCCTTGCCGCTGGCGGCGCTGGAGTCGCTGGCGGCAAGGGCCGGTTTGGCGCATGCTGCAACCGAATCAGGCTAGCGGCCTTTGTGTATGCATAAAAACAGCCTCCAGCACCCGTCCTGTCTGCGCAAGCAGCTATACAAACAAGAGCACTTATGGGTTTTGTCCAACTAATCATCGCTACGCTTTTAAGCGCCTGGATGGGTGCTGCCGGGGCCGTTGGCACCGCCGCCCCGCTGGTTTTCCGGATCTCCACCGAAAACAGCGCCAGCCATGTGCAAACCCGGGTGGTGCAGCGTTTTGCCGATACGCTGGCGCGGCGCAGCCAGGGGCGCCTGTCAGTCGAGTTCAGCCACAGCGCCCAAATGTTTCGGGACCAGGACGTGATTCGCGCCCTGCATCAGGGCAAGGTGGACATGGCGGTGCCCGGCACCTGGCAGCTTGACCGTTATGACCCCTATGTGAGTGTGCTGATGTTGCCGATGTTTTTTGGCCTGGAGGCCGCCGACCACCACCGGGTGCGTGACGGCTTGGTCGGGCAACTGATCTCGGCGCATCTGCAACAGTCGCTGCAAGTGCTGATACCGGGGCGCTGGATTGACCTCGGGCACGCCCACTTTTATGCCACCGGGCCGGCGGTGACCGGCTACCCGGACATGGCGGGCCTGCGCATCCGCATTGCCGGTGGTGAGGCCATTGCGGCGCAGATGGTGGCCGTCGGGGCCGTCCCGGTGGTGGTGGCCTGGCCCGATTTGCCCGCCAGCTTGCAGCGCGGCCGGCTCGACGGCTTGCTGACCACCCACGAAACCATTGCCAGCGCAAAACTGTGGCAGCACGGCATCCGCAACGCCACTGAAATCAAGGCCTATTTTGCCCAGTACATCCCGCTGATTTCAGGCCCCTACTGGAGCCAGTTGCCCGATGACCTGCGCGCCATGGTGCGCGAAAGCTGGGAAAGCGGTGTCACCGAAGCCCGGCTTGAAGCCGCCCAGGCCCAAAGCGATGCGCGCCGCACGCTCGAAGCCCACGGTGTGCGGGTGCAGCAACCGTCCAAGGCGGCGATGCAGGCCTGGCGCCAGCGCGCCCTGGCCGCTCAAGGCGCGATTGCGCTAAAGCTCGGCGTGCCTGACACATTGGTCAAGCAGGCGCAACAAGCGCTGGCGCAAACCCCATGAAGACACCCTTTGCCAAGCCGCGCTCGGCCACAGCCTACGACTTGCCACAGCGCCGGGTGCTTGCTTTTGTGGTCTTGCTGGTGTTGGTGGCGCTGGCGGCACTGGCCTGGAAAGCCATTGATGACCGCAAAAAAGAGCGCGCCATTGCCAGCGGCGCGTTACAACTGCAAAGCCAGGCGCTCAGCGGTGTATTCGATGCCGCTTTTGGCTCGGCCGAGCAGACCCTGTCAAGTCTGGCCGGGCAGCTTCAGGCCCTGCCAGCCGGTCGTCCCTTGGGCGATCCATCGGGCTTGCGCGACAAACTGCTGCACTCGCCTTTTTTGCAGGATCTGCGCTTTTATGCTGCCGACGGCCGCTTACTGGCGCGCGGCGCGCTGGCCCCGCTGGCCAGCCACGACTTGCCCGACTGGCTGGCCCAAGCCCAGGCGCAGGGCCGCTGGACCGGACTGGGTGGCGCGCCGAAAGAGCTGGCGATTTATCAGACCGTGCGCACGGCCGATGCCAGGGTGTTGGGCACCTTCGTGGCAAGCTTTGCCAGCAGCTATTTTGCCGGCGCAGCCGAGCAGACTCCGGGGGCCGGGGTCGAGGCCAGTTTGTTGCTGGGGCCGGCCAACGAGTTGCTGCTGGATATGGCGGGCGGCACTCACCCGGCTGAGACAGATGCCACGCAAGCACTGCTTGCGCAAGCTGCCGCGCTGGCAGCCGGGCAGGGTGGCGGGGTGTTTGACCTGGGCAGCACGCTGATGGTGACTCATCAGTTGCGCAACCAGCCCATCCGGCTGGTTCAGACGGTGTCAAAAGATGCCGTTTTTGCGCGCTGGACGACGCAACTGATCCAAAGTGCCGTGATCGCCGCCGTCATCGTGTTGGCGGCGGCCTTGTTTTTACTGTTTTGGAAGCGCTCGGCACAAGCCCAGCAAGGCCTGCTGGCCGATCTGCACCTGATGAGCCTGGCCATCGAACAAACCCCGGCCGCCATGGTGTTTACCGACTTGAAGGGCGACATCATTTACACCAACGCGGCGTTTTCCAGTGCCACCGGTTATACGCAAGAGGAAGCCAGGGGGCAAAACCCGCGCATCCTGCAATCTGGCGCAACGCCCGATGACAGGTACCAGGAGATGTGGGACAAGCTGACCCACGGCCTGCCCTGGACCGGCACGCTGTTGAACCAGCGCAAAGACGGCAGCACCTTCTGGGAGCAAAGCCTGATCATGCCGCTGCGTGACATGGCCGGGCAGGCCACGCACTATTTTGCCGTCAAGATTGACGTGAGTGAACGCATTGCGGCGCAGGACGCGGTACGTGCGCTGCTGGCCGAGCAGCAGCGCCTGCTCAAGTCGATTCCGGTGGGGGTCTATAAATACCGGGTCTGTGCCTCGGGCCAGGACCAGTTTGACTATGTCAGTGATCGTCTGTGTCACGATCTGGGCTTGCAGGCCGCCGACCTGCTGCGCAACCCGCGCCTGGCTTTTGATTCGTATCAGCCGCCAGACCTCGAGCGGCTGCTGGCGGCCACGGCCCAGGCACTGGCCACCGACGGGCACATGGTTTTTGAAGGACGGCTCAAGGGCGCTGCGGCCAACCCGCGCTGGCTGCGGCTGGAGTCGGTGCTGACGCGGCAAGACAACGGCGACCAGGTCTGGGATGGTGTGCAGTCCGACATCACCGAGCGCAAACAGACCGAAATCGCCCTGCTTGAAAAAGCCCGGGAGCTGCTGCGCTCCAACAGCGAGCTCGAACAGTTCAGCTACAGCATCTCGCACGACTTGCGCCAGCCGCTGCGCATGGTGTCGAGCTACCTGCAATTGCTGCACAAGAGCCTGGGCGACACGCTGGATGCCGAAAAGCGCCAGTATTTCGACTTTGCCATTGAAGGTGCCAAACGCATGGACGCGATGATGCTCGGGCTGCTCGACTACTCAAGGGTGGGCCGCAAGGGCGAGCCGCCGGTCTGGCTGGAAAGCCGTGCCGTGCTTGACCAGGCCATGCAGTTTCTGCGCCCGCTGGTTGCCGAGGCGCAGGCCGAAATACGCCTTGAAGGCAACTGGCCGCGTGTCCTGGCCAGTCCCGACGAACTGCTGCGCCTGCTGCAAAACCTGATCGCCAACGCACTCAAGTTTCGTGTTGCCGGGCGCACGCCACAGATCAGCGTGACCAGCACCACGGCCAGCGCAGCGGGTGGTCCATGGCAGGTCTGCATTGCCGACAACGGTGTCGGTATCGCCCCCGACCAGATTGGCCGGCTGTTCCAGGTCTTTGCCCGCTTGCATAGCCGTGCCGCCTATGAGGGCACCGGCATTGGTCTGGCCTTGTGCCGCAAGATCGCCGAGCACCACGGCGGCACGATCCGGGCCGAGTCACCCGGCGAAGGCCAGGGCAGCCGGTTCTGTCTGGTGCTGCCGCTGCCGCAGGTGGAAAACCCCCCATGAGCTTATCTTGCCAAAGCCAAAATTGCTATGTTAAACCTAGCTACTCAGGCATACAGCACGGGGGCTACAGGCCTTTTTTATGCCCAATACAAGGCTTGGCAACAACCCGGCCCTAGGACTTCTCATGAATAACAATTGCGAATCCATCGG
>JAIFMA010000165.1 GCA_020048795.1 Rhodoferax sp. | reverse complement strand
GTCCCCACCCGGCTCGCATCTAAAAATCCCCCCAATCCAAGGACGGCGCAAGCGCCTACCGGCAAAACGCTATGTCACCGCCGAACAAAATTTCGTCGATTTGGCCGTCCCGCCCGGATCATTTTGAGTGGCCATAAGTGAAGCATTTTGGGGGTGCCATCGGGGGTTCGAAGAAGCCAGCGCGCTCAGTCAGTGGCCGCCCACGGCAGGTTGTCGACACCAGATTTACGAAGAAATCAACAGCCGTTCACACCTTTACGTGCTACAAGGGCACCAACTGCCTTCTGGTGGGGCGTACTGCCGGCCGGGGCAAGAAGTCCACGAGCAACAAGCCGCTGATTCCCATCAAGGACATCTGGCTGTACCCGCTACGTCGCGACTGGCAGGGTGTCTTGTGTTGTGATGGGGGTTAGGCGAATAGTTACCGACAGCTCAATAAATTGACAAACTAAGTCATTGATATATAAAGGAAAAGCCTTAAAAATAAGGCGTTTTTTGGGGCGAGTTAGAATGATTCACTCAAGACACATTTTTGGTTCGAGTCCAATCGCGCCTACCAAGGTTTTCTGATGTGATCCAGACTCAAAGACGAAAAACCTTGTTATTCCCATTCTTTGCCTTTGTGAATGACTCGGATCCAAAAAGCCAGCCTAAGGTATGGTGACAATGCTCCCGGTGGGGAGTCGTCTTTAAAATCGAAATCATGCTATCTGATCTGCTAGGTGCTGAGGAAATCATATGAACAATGGGAACGTCACGGAGTCTGATGGGCAGCAGCGCATCATCAAGAAGTACCCCAATCGCCGACTCTACGACACGATCACCTCAAGCTACATCACCCTCTCAGAGGTCAAGCAACTAGTCATGAAACGCGAGCCGTTTACGGTGCGTGATGTCAAGACCGGTGAGGACATCACCCGCAGCATCCTGCTACAGATTATTCTTGAGGCCGAGGCCAGTGGATCACCCATGTTTACGACCCCCGTGCTCGGGAGTCTGATTCGCTTTTATGGTCACGCCATGCAAGGTTTTTTAGGCAGCTACCTGGAAAAAAACATCCAGTCACTGATTGAGGTGCAAACCCGGTTTGCCGAGCAGTCCAAAGGATTTACGCCCGAAATGTGGTCGCAATTTTCGGCCCTGCAACCGCCCGTGCTACAAGCGATCATGGGTGGAAGCCTGGACCAGTCCAAGAGTCTGCTGATGCAGGTGCAGGAGCGGATGCAAAAGCAGACTGATCAAATGCTTGGAGCATTTGGTATCAAGAGTAACCCGTGAAGTTTACTTCAGCCTGCTTGCATGAATAGTGTCATTTCAACGTCGATGCCGGCCCCTAAAGTTGGTTTCGTGAGTCTGGGTTGTGCCAAAGCGCTAACCGATTCCGAGCTGATCCTCACGCAGTTGAGTGCCGAGGGTTATCAGACAGTCAAGACCTTTCAGGGTGCTGATCTGGTCATTGTCAACACCTGCGGTTTCATTGATGATGCTGTGAAAGAGAGTCTTGATGCCATCGGAGAGGCGCTAGCAGAGAACGGCAAGGTCATCGTGACGGGCTGCCTGGGTGCCAAAGCTGGTGATGGCGGCGGCAATCTGGTGCGACAGATGCATCCGAGTGTGTTGGCCGTGACGGGTCCGCAAGCTACTCAGGAGGTCATGGATGCCGTGCATACCCATTTGCCAAAACCTCATGACCCATTTCTGGATCTCGTGCCCACTACGTTTGGCGTGGCTGGCATCAAGCTGACACCAAGACATTACGCCTATATCAAGATCAGTGAAGGTTGCAATCACCGTTGCACGTTTTGTATCATCCCATCGATGCGGGGTGATTTGGTGTCGCGTCCGATTGGTGAGGTGCTTAGCGAGGCGCAGGCGCTGTTTGAGGGCGGTGTCAAGGAGTTGCTGGTGATCAGCCAGGACACATCGGCCTACGGTGTGGATGTCAAGTACCGCACGGGTTTCTGGAGCGGCAAGCCGATCAAGACACGTTTGCTGGAGCTGGTGCAAGCTCTGGGTGAACTCGCGCAGGGCTATGGTGCCTGGCTGCGCCTGCATTATGTTTACCCCTATCCTAGCGTGGACGATATCCTGCCTCTGATGGCATCTGGGTTGGTGTTGCCCTATCTGGATGTGCCGTTTCAGCACAGTCACCCCGATGTGCTTAAACGCATGAGACGCCCCGCCAGTGGAGAAAAAAATCTGGAACGCATCGAACGCTGGCGCCAAGTCTGCCCACAAATCGTCATTCGAAGTACTTTTATTGCCGGTTTTCCGGGCGAAACGGAAAACGAGTTTGCCCATCTGCTTAACTTCCTGAACGAAGCGCAAATTGACCGCGCCGGCTGTTTTGCTTATAGCCCGGTCAAGGGAGCTGTCGCCAACGATCTTACGGGCATGCTGCCGGAAGCGGAGCGCGAACTGCGCCGCACCCGTTTCATGGCGGTGGCTGAGGCAGTGTCAGCAGCCAGGTTACAGCGCCGCGTGGGTGCGACCATGCAGATCTTGGTGGACTCCGCACCCGGTCTGGGCAAAAAGGGGGCGGCCGGACGTTGTTATGCGGATGCTCCTGAAGTTGACGGCGTGGTAAAACTGCTGCCACCAGAAAAAATCAGCAAAACGCTCAAGGTGGGTGAATTCACGCGGGCCCGCATTGTGGGGACCCAAGGACACGATTTGTTGGCGCAACCAATTTGACGGCAGATCTTGGCATCGATTTCAGCCACAAAAACATCCGGTTTCCGACATCACCATGAACCGGATTTTAAGTACTTTTACTCCAGCCTTGTCATCGACACCGGCTTGAACCCCAAATCAGCCAGCTTGCCCTTGCGCGCACGAAACCCGTGCGCGTTATTCAGACTGCGGATTTCCAGCGTTTCGTCGCGCGCCTTGCCACCCCGGCCAATGCCGTCGATGCGGATGCTGCGCGTGTAGGCCACCGCACCGGCCAGGGTGTCTTGGTCTTGCAGGTCCAGCAGCATCAAGCCGCGTCCGCCGTTGGCCATGGTTTTGAGCTCGCTGAGCTCAAAGGTCAAAATACGCCCGCCGGTGGAGGCGCAGACTACATGACTGGCCAGGGGCCAGGGCTGGCTGCCGGACTCACACACCACCACCGACGGCGCGCACAGGGTTTCGCCTTCGTTGATGGTGACAAACGCCTTGCCGGCCTTGAACTTGCTGACCATGTTGTCGACCGAGGCGATGAAGCCGTAAGCACCCGAGCCCGACAACAGCAGGCTGGCGCTCAACGGCCCGGCAAAGTAATACAGCAGTTGAGTGCCGGCCTCCAGCTCGATCAGGCTGGTGATGGGCTGGCCGTCGCCGCGCCCGCCCGGCAGCAGCGACACCGGCACCGAATAGACGCGCCCGTTGGAGCCAAAAGCCAGCAGGGTATCGACGGTGCGGCATTCAAAGGTGCCGTAGAGCGCGTCGCCCGACTTGAAGCTGTAGTCCGCGACCGGGCTGGCTGTACCCGTCTGGCTCATCGAGGCACTGGCGGCCAGTGCTGACTTGTCTTTGGCCCAGCCCTTTTGCGCGCGCACCCAGCCCTTTTGGCTGACCACCACCGTCACCGGTTCATCAACCACCTTGATTTCAAGCACGGCTTTTTTCTCGACCTGGATCAGGGTGCGGCGCGGGTCGGCAAAGGTTTTGGCGTCAAGCTCAATCTCTTTGATCATCAGGCGGCGCAAGGTGGCCGGGCTGCCCAGGATGTCTTCGAGCTTTTCCTGTTCACGACGCAAGCCGGCCAGTTCCTGCTCGATTTTGATGGCTTCCAGCCGGGCCAGTTGGCGCAGGCGGATTTCAAGGATGTCCTCGGCCTGGCGGTCGCTCAGGTGAAAGCGCGCCATCAGCGCGGCTTTCGGCTCGTCGCTTTGGCGGATGATGGCAATCACCTCGTCAATATTGAGCAGCACCAGCGCCCTGCCCTCCAGAATGTGGATTCGGTCCAGCACTTTGCCCAGGCGATGCCGCGTGCGCCGCTCGATCGTGCTTTGCCTGAAAGCGATCCACTCGGTGAACATCTGGCGCAGCGACTTTTGTGTGGGTCGGCCGTCCAGTCCGATCATGGTCAGATTGATCGGGCTGGTGGTCTCCAGGCTGGTGTGCGCCAGCAAGATGTTGATCAGCTCCTGCTGGCCGATGCGGCTGGTTTTCGGTTCACATACCAGGCGAACGGCGGCGTCTTTGCTCGACTCATCGCGCACACCGTCCAGCACCGCCAGCAGCGTGGCCTTGGCCTGGTTTTGCTCCAGACTCAGCGCCTTTTTGCCTGTCTTGACCTTGGGGTTGCTCAGTTCTTCAATTTCTTCCAGCACGCGCTGAGTGCTGACCCCTGGCGGCAATTCGGTCACCACCAGTTGCCACTGGCCACGCGCCAGGTCTTCGATCTTCCAGCGGGCGCGGCATTTGAGCGAGCCGCGGCCACTACGGTAGGCCTCGGCAATCTCGCCAGCACTGCTGATGATCTGCCCACCACCCGGAAAATCCGGCCCCGGGATCAGCGTAAACAGTTCGTCATCGGTCAGCTCAGGCGTTTTGATCAGCGCGATGCAAGCGTCGGCAACTTCGCGCAGGTTGTGACTCGGAATTTCAGTGGCCAGACCAACCGCAATGCCACTGGCGCCGTTGAGCAGCGCAAACGGCAGGCGTGCCGGCAGCAGGCGCGGCTCTTCGGTCGAGCCATCGTAGTTGGGCACAAAGTCGACCGTGCCTTCGTCAATTTCGTCGAGTAACAGACTGCTGATTTTGGCCAGCCGCGCCTCGGTGTAACGCATGGCCGCCGCGCCATCGCCATCGCGGCTACCAAAGTTGCCGTGACCGTCGATCAGCGGGTAACGCTGCGAAAAGTCTTGCGCCATACGCACCAGTGCGTCATAAGCGGCGCTGTCGCCGTGCGGGTGGTAGCGACCCAGCACATCGCCGACCACACGCGCACTTTTGACCCATGCGGCTCATGGCGTACAAAATGCGCCGCTGCACCGGCTTTTGGCCGTCGGTGATGTCGGGCAAGGCACGTCCTTTGACCACGCTCAGGGCGTATTCAAGGTAGGCGCGTTGGGCGTAACTGGCCAGGCTGGGTGTGTCGTCACCTTCGGGCAGGGCCGGTTGGGGCAGGTCTACAAGGATGTCGTCTGTCATGAGTTGGTTTGTAATATGCTCTGAAAAAGAGAGCTGTTAGCGCAATGATGATCGGCGCTAGCGGCAGATTTCTTATGCGAATTTGCGGTTTGAGGACGGGTGTCAGTTTAGAGGGTGAAATCGGCCTGAGGGCGAAATGGCAATTTACTGGCGATGGTGGAGGCTTCGGTAAGCACGGTGTACTGAACCCGCGAAGCCGCTGGGTATGGCGGCATCCTCATACTGGAGTAACAGAAATCGTCAGCCGCCATACCCACCCACTTCGCCAGGCGCTGCTGACTTTCATCGTGTGTAAATACCGAAATACGTGCAGGAGACGATCACTACGGCAATTTGGCTTTTTGAGGCCTTTGCGCAAAAAAGCAGCCCAACCCATCAACAAACAGAGACATCGACACCACCAAAAAACATAAAGAATTAGCCACCAGCCCTTATTCAGAAAGCACGAGCAGCTATAACAAAAATAGCTAAACATCGACCTCCACCGAATCCCCATGCAACTCCATCAGTTCACGCCGGGCACCTGCCTCGCCTTTGCCCATCAGCTTGCTCATCAGCTCGGCGGTCTGCTTGGTATCCAGATTGCCCAAACCCACTTGCAATAAACGCCGCGTGTCAGGGTTCAGCGTGGTGTCCCACAACTGCTCGGCATTCATCTCCCCAAGACCTTTGAAGCGGCTGATGGCCCAGGCACCCTCGCGCACGCCCTCTTTGCGCAGCTTGTCCAGAATGGCGGTCAACTCACCATCATCGAGCGCATAGGCTTTGGAGGCCGGCTTTTTGCCACGCGCCGGGGCATCGACCCGAAACAGCGGCGGGCGCGCCACATAAATGTGCCCGGTTTCGA
>JAIFMA010000217.1 GCA_020048795.1 Rhodoferax sp. | reverse complement strand
CTCTCGCCGCGCTCGATGCCGTCGCGCATTTGCTCGATACGGCTGCCAATAAAGGCGTTGTCTACCGTTTGCGCCACCACCGTCAGGGCCTGCACCAGCGGCACGCCGCTCTGGCTCGACAGGGCAAAGCTGCGGGCAAAACGCGCCAACGTGGCTTTGAGGATGATCTCGCCCACGATCGGCAGCTTGAGCTTGCGCGAGTCCCAGTTGTAGCGCCCGCCCGGTGTACGCACATAGCCACGCACCAGCATGCCAACGCCCACCACCATGGCAATCAGCAACGGCCACCAACTGATCATCCAGGCCGAAAAACCCAACAAACCGCGGGTGATCAGCGGCAGCTCGGCGTTGAACCCGGCAAACACCTTGGCAAACACCGGAATCACAAAAATATTCAGGATGACCACCGCCACCGCCATGGCGATCATCACAAACATCGGGTAGCGCATGGCCTGCTTGATGCGCTCGCGCACATCGCGCTCAAATTCCATGTGCTCATTGAGCCGCAGAAAAACTTCAGTCAAACGGCCAGTCATTTCACCGACACGGATCATCGACACATAAAAGGCACCAAACACGTCCGGATGGCGCGCCAGTGCCGCTGACAGTTCACGCCCCTGATCCAGACTGGAACGGATGTCTTTGAGCAAATCGACCATCGCCGGCTTGGTGCTGGAGGCCTCAAGCCCGGCAAAGGCCCGCAAAATAGGCACGCCGGCCTTGTTCAGCGTGTACATCTGACGGGAAAATATCAACACGTCTTCCACCACCACCGGTGCACGGTTAAGTCGCTCAAACCAGTTGTCACCGCTGCGGGCGGTTTGAGCTTTTTCAACGGCCAGCTGAATGTGCACCGGCGCGACACCCATCGCCATCAATTGATCAGCCACGCCGTTTTCACTCATCGCATCGAGCTGTCCAGAAATGGCTTCACCCCGAACATTGCGACCCCGCCAGGCGTAAACGGCCATGTGAACCCCTGTGCCTAGCCCTGTTCGTCCTGATCATCGACGTCAAAACCGATGCGCAATGCCTCAGCCAGTGACGTGCGACCCTGACGCACCAGTTCCAGCGCATGAAACGCCATGGTGTAGCCTTTCATGCGATCACGCGCAAGTTTCATGAAGGCGGCAGGGTCAGAGCGTGAGGCCGACTGCGTCAGGCTGGCATCCATTTCAAGCAATTCGTAAACGCCCTGGCGACCCGAATAACCCGTGCCATTGCAGGACGAGCAGCCCCGGCCACGCTTGGAGCTCACCATACCCCCGGTTGCCAGCATGCCGTCCAGCCAGGACTGTTCCTGCACAGTGGCGGTGTGCGGTTCGGCACAATCGGTACAGTTCAGCCGTACCAGCCGTTGGGCAATCACCGCTTGCAATGAAGTGGCCACCATGAACGGTGGCACCCCCATGTCGAGCAAACGAAACGGCGTGCTGATGGCATCACGGGTGTGTAAGGTAGATAACACCAGATGCCCGGTGATAGCCGCCCGCAAGCCGATTTCAGCGGTTTCCGGGTCGCGCATTTCGCCCACCAGAATCACATCCGGGTCTTGCCGCAGACAGGCGCGCAACACGCGTGCGAAAGTCAGCTCGATCTTGTCGTTGACCTGCACCTGCGTCAGCCCCGCCAGCCGGTATTCGACCGGGTCTTCCACGGTGATGACCTTGAGCTCAGCTGCATTGATCTCAGCCAGTGCGGCATAAAGTGTGGTGGTTTTGCCAGAGCCGGTTGGCCCGGTCACCAGCACCAGCCCGGAGGTACGCCCCAGCACCTCACGAAAACGCTTGAGCATGTCAGCCGGCATGCCAATGTCGTTGAGCCGTTTCATGCCAGCGCCCTGCTTGAGCAAACGCATGACAGCCGACTCGCCGTAATTGGTCGGCAAGGTGGACAAACGCACGTCAATGGTGATGTCGCGCAGGCGCACGCTGAAGCGGCCGTCTTGCGGCAGACGCTTTTCTGAAATATCCAGCCCGGCCATCAACTTGAGCCGTTGCGCCAAAGCGCCGCCGATGCGCTTGTCGGCCTGCGTCTGGGTTTGCAGCACACCATCGACCCGCACCCGAATCTGCAGGCCCGACTCTTGCGGCTCAATGTGCACGTCTGAGGCACCGACCTGCATGGCATCTTCAAACAGCGATTGCAACAGTCGCACCACTGGTGCGCCTTCGGTGCCCACCGTGGCGGTCAGTTCGCCAAAATCAACCGCGTCGCCCAGGTCTTTCTCAAGTGCTCGCGCCAAGCCGCTGATTTCTTCGGTGCGCCGGTACAAACGGTCAAAAGCCAGGGCCAATTGGCTCTCAGGCACGGCCGCGATCGAAATATTGCGTTTGAGCAGCCGGGTCAACTCGTCATAGGCGAACAGGTCAAGCGGATCGGCCAGCGCCACCAGCAGCGCGTCGCCCTTGTCTTCGAGCACCAGCGCCCGAAATCGCCGTGCGGCCGATTCAGGCAACAGTTTGATGACATCGGCCCGAAACGGAAAGGTCTTGAGATTGACAAACGGGATGCGCAACTGGCGCGCCAGTCCATTGGCCAGCAACTCTTCGGTAATCAGGCCAGTCTCGATCAGCAGCCGCCCCATTTTTTTGCCGGTCTGCTTTTGCAGTGCCAGCGTCTGCAGCAACTGTTCCTGCGAAATCAGGCGCTGCTGCACCAGCACGTCACCCAGGCGCAGTTTCTCGGGTCGCCCCGGTACGGCAGCAGTGGCCACAGCACCCGGAGCAACAACTGCCTGATTCATGCCGATGCCCACTTCAAGTTAATGCAAATGCCTTGGTTTGCGCCCGCCACCATGGCCCAGCCCGCTGGAACCACCACCAGAGCCACGGGGGGGTCTGCCGAGTTGCAGCGAGTTCACCAGATTGTCAAAACGCTGGCTGAAGAGTTGATCAATGGCCTCCACCACGCCACCCAGTTCGGCACCATCAAAATGCCGCTCCATCAGACTGACCACGTCCTGCACCAGCAGGTCACGCTGTACCTGCATGATGGACGCAGGATCAGGGCCGACAAAAAGCATCACAAAATCATCGCGAGATTCAGCATCAGATGCCTCATCCTCATCGGCATCATCAAACTCGGCATCAAAAAAAGTGACCTCAATGGCGGCACCGGATTGAGCGACATCGTTAAGGTTCATGCACATCTCATCGAGCGCCTGACGGAAGTCGTCATCGCCCTCAACCGTCCAGCACATCTGTAGTAGCTTGTCCTTGGCATCAAACTGGATGCCTGGCTCATCTTCGTAAAAACTGCCCGAAGCATCGACCAGCGACCTGGCACCGGCATATTTCCAGATCGGCCGCAAAGCATCCTGGATGTTGTCAAACGTGACCTCGCTGCGCAAGGCCACCTGGCCATGAATGTGAATTTCAAAAGGAGCGTTGTAGCGTGCCATGATGTGTAAGTTTAGTGCCCGGAGAGCAGAACCGTATTCAGACTTCAGGTATTTGATTTCATTGAATAAAAATATCTCAAAAAAGGCTAGTACCGTCATTTGCGTACCGGTCTGCCTGATCCGGCACCGCAACCTGGTGTCAATTGAAGTGATGATAACCCGTCAACCGTCGGTTGGTGCAAGGGTTCAGCACCACCGGATCTGTCAAAGGTACCGCCAAAAATATCAATATTCATAGCACCTCACGCAGACGCAGCAAGGGCCATCGACCATTTTTCCATAAATTTTCTGTACTGGGCTCGTGCTTCAGCAACAAAGCATTGAACAGGGGTGCCAACAGGGTTTGGTCTGGGTCGGTCAACAACACCAACCTGGCAGTAGCGTCCATCCGATCCTCCTGCAGTTGACCGACCCAATCGAGTTCGATCAGGGTTTCCAGCACTGGCTCAAGCTGCAGCTGATCCACTTGCAGCAAAGCGCTCAGACGCTCGGCGCTCAGGCCCCTGTCGTCACTCAGGCGTACCAGCTCGAGTTGCTGCAGTGTTTCCAATGCCAGCAAAAACTGCCACCCGTGGGCCCGCGCTCGACGCTGAACGCCCATCAGCAGACTGGGCAGATAGGCCGCAATCACCGCCCCCAGCAGCACGATGACCCAGGCCACATAGATCCACACCAGCAAAATCGGCACCGTGGCAAAAGCACCGTACAGCACCGAATAGGTTGGCACCTTGCCCAGGTAAATCACCAGTACCCGCTTGGCAATTTCAAACCCGGCCGACACAAACAAACCACCGGCCCAGGCGTGCCCCCATCGCACCCGGGTATTGGGCACATAGTGGTAAAGCGCGGCCATGCCCCATGCCAACAGCACAAACTGAAAGGTATCGAGCAATAGTTGCAACGCCCCCGGCATGACCTCAACGACACCTTTGGAGGCCGACAGCGCATAGGAGGTGATGCTCAGGCTGACCGCTAGCAGCAGTGGCCCGAGGGTCATGCCGGCCCAGTACACCAGCACCCGCTGACCCAGCGGACGCGGCTTGCGGACCCGCCAAATGGCGTTGAGGGTGCGGTCAATGGTCAGGATCAAGGCCAGAGCCGTCAGCATCAGCACCGCCACCCCGGCACCACCGAGCTTGCTGGCCTTGCCGGCAAACTGCGTCAGGTAGCCCAGCACCTGGCGCGCAATGCTGTCGGGAATCAGGCTCTCGATCAGCCACTTTTGCAGCACGTCCTGAAACTTGGCAAACATCGGGAACGCGGTAAACACCGCCAGCACCACGGTAAAAAACGGCACCAACGCGATGGTGGTGGTGAAGGTCAGGCTGCTGGCGGTCAGACCCAGTCGGTCTTCACGAAACCGCTCGCGCAGGGTGTAAGCGGTGTTTTTCCAGGGAAAGTGCGACAGGTCATTTAACAAGGCATCCAGTCGTTGGGGCCAGTCGGCGAGGGTTTGGGGCAGGAGACTCATGGCCGCTATGATGCCATCCCAATGAACTCCGCCAATTTGACTGTACCCACCGCCCCATCACCAGCGGTGGCCTCGACCCGCATTCTGGCGGTTGGCAGCCTGCTGGGCCTGATTGTGCTGGGCCTGGCCTGGGAGCTGGTGCTGGCACCGATTCGCCCCGGCGGCTCCTGGTTGGCACTGAAAGTGCTACCACTGTGCCTGCCACTGGCGGGG
>JAIFMA010000026.1 GCA_020048795.1 Rhodoferax sp. | reverse complement strand
CCTTGACCTGGTCAAACAACTGCGCTGGCGTGCCGCCGAGTTGCATGGACGGGTAAATCTGGCACTTCATCTTGTCACCCGAATCCAGCGCAATCTTGTCGCACCAGGGTTTAATGAACATGGATTGGGCAAACGAGCCTGCTGGCAGGAAATGGTGCACCTTGAGGGTAACTTGTGCCGAAGCCGCGAACGCCGCAGTCGCCAAAGCGCTTAAGGCCAGCAAGGATTTGAGTTTGAATTTCATGAAGTCTCCTGTTATAGAAAAGAAAGGGTCAATGAATATGAGTCAGTGGTGGGGCGCGTGCCCGGCCCATACGCTTGAAGGCACCATCACCTCGCCACGCATGATCAGACGCGCTGTGCGCAACAAGGCTGCTTTGGTAACACTTTGCGGGTTGGCCGGGTCCAGGCCCAGCGCGACGCTGAACTCTCCTGTGGGGTGTTCAACCGACACCGTCGGGTCACCCCCCTGCCCCATCACCGCCACACCCTCGCAGACCGAGCCTTTGAGTACACACGCGGTGCCCACGGTCACCGCAGCCAGCACACCAATGGCATCGTGGCACACATGCGGAATAAAACTGCGGGTGCTGATGCTGCCACCAAAGCGCGGCGCGGCAATCAAGGTCATTTTGGGGTAGTTCTTTGTGGTTACATCTCCCAAACCCATCTTGAGAGAAATCTGCAGGCGCAGTGCCTCGATGCGACGTTTTAACGCATCATCGGCATTGAGTTCAGTCACAGTTTCATAACCAGTGCAGCCGACATCGCCGGCCTTGAAGATCACCAAGGGCATGCCGTTGTCAATGCAGGTAAGGTCCAGCGTGAAAGGCGCAAAACCGTCCCCCGTCACAGCAATGCTGTCACGTACCCGGCCAGTGGGCAGCAAGCCTGCACAAACCGAGCCGGCTGTGTCGAGAAAGTTGATGCTGATGGGGGCTGAATGGCCAGGTACACCATCAATACGCGCATCACCGGTGTAGTTGACACGACCGCCGCGGGTTTGCACGGTGACATCGCACTGCATACCGGTATTGAGTGTGAGCACCCGCGCTGTGGTGGTGTCGCCCTGCACCGCCACCAGACCACGCTCGATGGCAAACGGCAGCACAGCGGCCAGCATGTTGCCGCAGTTGGGGGTGGTATCAACCGTGTCCTGGTCGGGCTGCAACTGGGCAAACAAAAAGTCTACGGCCACGCCTGGCGTACCGCTTGGGCTGACGATGCCCACTTTGCTGGTCAGCGGGTTGGCACCGCCCAGGCCGTCAATCTGGCGCCGGTCGGGCGAGCCCATTGCTGCCAACAACACGCGGTCACGCGTTGGCACATCGGCTGGCAGGTCTGATGCCAGAAAGAATGGCCCTCTGGAGGTGCCACCGCGCATGAAATAACAGGGTATGGCCGTTTGCATGACGCGGATTTTCACTCTAAAGACAGCCGTCAATCAGTTTCTTTGCAGACTATCAGATATATCATTCCAGCATAATGGATGATTGGTTATGGTAAACCCTTATTGGCAATGGCCAGTAAAGGGTTGACCTTTTGTGGCCCCGAGTCAATGCCGAAAGATGTCTGATGGATTTGAAGCAACTGGAGTACTTTGTCAGAGTGGCCGAGCTGGGCAGCTTTACCCGCGCCGCGGTGGCACTCAACATCGCCCAACCGGCCTTGAGTCGCCAGGTGCGATTGCTTGAAGTCGAGTTACGGCAAAACCTGCTGATTCGCAACGGCCGCGGCGCGCTGCCGACCGAGGCCGGCAAGCTGCTGCTGGCGCATGGCCGCGGCATTTTGCACCAGGTCGAGCGGGCTTATGAAGAGTTGGGCCGGGTGCGGGGCTCACTGGCAGGACGGGTGGCGGTGGGCTTGCCGACCAGTCTGGCGCGCGCCTTGACGGTGCCATTAACCCGTACTTTTCGGGCCGAATTGCCCGATGCCACCATTTCCATCAGCGAAGGCCTGTCGGTAGCAATGCAGGAGTCGCTCGTCACCGGGCGGCTGGACATTGCCGTGTTGTACAACGCCCAAACGACAGCCGACACCGAGATCACCCCGTTGCTGGAGGAAGACTTGCTGCTGGTACAGCGCCGCAACCCAGACGCACCGGATGATCCAACGCCGGGACCAATCTGCCTGAAAGACGTGGCGCAGTTAGCGCTGGTCATCCCCAGCCGACCCAACGCCGTGCGAATGCATGTGGAGTCCGAAATGGCCAATATTGGCTTTCGGCTGAAAACTGCACTTGAAATTGATGGTGTTTCGGCCATTCTGGACCTGGTGGCCGACGGTGCGGGCAGTGCAGTGCTGTCAAGAAACGCGGTAGCCAACTCATTGCGCCCGGCGGCCTACCACCTGCGCAGCATTGTGGAGCCTGAGCTGCGCACCAAGGTGTCGGTCGCCACCAGTTCGCTGCGCCCCGCGACCCTGACCCAGCAGACCACACTGGAATTGCTCAAGCGTACCGTGCGCGAGATCATCAGGCCATGAAAAGGGTCTGGTTCGCGTTTTTGCAACATGGTCAATGGGTGCCGATGCAGGTTGCCCGGCATCGATACCAACGGTCCTGTTGATCAACCTGGACTTGGCGGTGCCTCAAACACGCAATACCTGTTTCTGCCGGTCACTTTGGCCTGGTACATGGCCTGGTCGGCCTGGCGTAGCAACTGTTCGGCATCCAGCTCCCACGACTGCGGGTAAAACGCCACACCCAGGCTGGCCGAAACCTGCAGGCTAAAGTCGCCAAATTGCGATGGCTGGGACGCAGCCTCCAGCAAACGGGTCAGCATCGGCTTGCAGGCATTGGCATCCTCCAGATCAATCAGCACCGCCACAAACTCGTCACCGCCAATGCGCGCCAGCGTGTCACCCTCACGCAGTGCCTGCTTCATGCGGGTTGCCAGCGCCACCAGCAGCAAGTCACCCGCAGCATGGCCGTGTGTGTCATTGACAGACTTGAAGCCATCCAGATCCAGATACACCACCGCCAGCAGCTTGCCACGCCGCTGTGCCTGCGCCATGCCGTGGCGCAGGCGGTCGGCCAGCAGCACGCGGTTGGGCAGATCGGTCAGCACATCAAAATGGGCGATGTGCTCAAGCTCGTTTTCGTGCACTTTGAGGGCCGTGATGTCGGAAAACAGCGCCACATACTGGCGGGCGGTACCCATCGCATTGCGCACCGCGCTGATGGTTTGCAACTGGGCGTAAACCATGCCGTCCTTGCGCCGGTTCCAGACCTCACCCTCCCAATACCCTTGCTGCTGCAAATCCTGCCACATGGCGGCGTAAAACTCTTTGGACTGCTGGCCCGAACTCAGCAGGCGCGGATTTTTGCCCAACACCTCATCACGCCCATACCCGGTGATGCGGGTAAAGGCCTGGTTGACATCCAGAATGATGCCGTCCGCTGCCGTGACGATGATGCCCTCGCGGGCGTGGCAGAACACCGCCGTTGCCAGGCGGGCATCGGCGTCACGCTGATGCCGCAGCATGGCGTAACGCACCGCCCGGCGCAAAGCACTGGCCTCGCCGCCTTTGGTCAGGTAGTCTTCGGCACCCGACTGAATGGCTGCCCTGGTGGCCAGGGTATCGTCCAGCCCGGTCAGCACCACAATCGGTGCCTCCACCAGTTGGCGACAACGCGCCACGGTTTCCACACCGCTGGAGTCAGGCAGATTCAGGTCCAGCAGCACCACATCCGGGTGCAGACCATGGCCCTCCAGCATGGCCCGGGCAGCAGCCAGCGAGTCGGCAATATGCACCTCAAAAGCACTGGCGCTTTGTTCCAGCAAATTCCAGCGGATCAGCTCGGCATCGCCGCGCTCGTCTTCAATGACCAGCACCACCGGCGGGCGATCGGGCGCGGGGGCCGCATTCAGGGTGTTCATGAGCGCGCCTCCTGCAGACGCGCCGGCAGACGCACGATATCGACCCAGTAGTCGCCAATGCCGCGCACGAGCTTGATAAACACATCCACATCCAGCGGCTTGACGATAAAACCGGCGGCAAAGTTCTGGTAGCTGTCCAGCAGGTCGCGTTCGGCATCCGAGGTGGTCAGCACCACCACCGGCAGACCGAGCAGGGCGTCATCGACCTTGATTTTTTTCAAAAACTGCCGCCCATCCATGCGCGGCATGTTGAGATCAAGCAAAATCAGCTCGGGGGTCGGCGCGTTGGCATAAGCACCTTCGCGGCGCAAAAAGGCAAACGCCTCAACCCCGTCGGACACATGGTGCAAATCGACCGGCACCTGCCCTTCTGCGAAAGCAAGGCGCACCAGATGGGCATCCGCGGGCTCGTCTTCGATCAGTAGGACAATCAGTTTTTTGGCATCGCTCATGCTGCAATCTCCAGGGGTAAATCAAAAACAACACAGGTGCCGCCGTCCAGGCCGTCCTCGATGTGCAAGTCACCGCCCGCCAGAGTGGTGATTTTGTAGGCCAGCGCCAGCCCCATGCCGGTGCCGGGCACACTGCTGGGCACCAGCCGGGTAAACAGGCCCAGCACCTGCGCGCGGTACTCGGGGGCAATGCCACTGCCATTGTCGGCAAACCGAAACACCGCCCGCCCGTCGCTGGTACTGGCGCTGACCTCGATGCGCAGCGGCCGCTGCGGGTGGCGGTAGCGCAGTGCGTTGTCCAGCAAAATGTCAAACAGTTCGCGCAAGGTCTGCTCTGCCAGCGCCAGCCGGGGCAGTGCCGGCTGCAACACAATGTCGGCTGCGCCCCAGGCACCGGCAGCTTCGATGCACTGACGCAGCACGGCAGCACTTGCAGCCGCCCCGCCCGCCCTGACCTGGCTGTGGTCCAGCGCCAGGTAACGCTGGGCATCGTGCACCAGCGCCGACAGGCGCTTGGACTCGGTGTTGATAAAGTTCAGCGACAGTTGGCTGTCGGGGTCGTGCACCAGCTCTGATTTGGCCAGCAGCCGCTGGGTAAAACTGGCCAGCCGGCGCGTGGGCTCCTGAAAGTGGTGCGCCATCACCTCGCCCAGGCGGGCCAGTTCGGCGTTGGCCCGCGCCAGCGATGCAATGTAGGCCTCGCGCACTTGCACATGCCGGTTGACCTGGCACAGCAACGCGTTGATGCGTGTCA
>JAIFMA010000076.1 GCA_020048795.1 Rhodoferax sp. | reverse complement strand
GAAGGCCCCAAGTTTGCCCACCCGGTGCGCGACGAAGCGGCGGTGGCCCAACTGCAAGTGCCGGACATGGAAAAGCTGCGTTATGTGTTTGATGCCGTCACGTCGATTCGCCGAGCCCTGAATTGCCGCGTGCCGCTCATCGGTTTCTCGGGCAGCCCCTGGACGCTGGCCTGCTACATGGTTGAAGGTGCCGGCTCGGATGACTACCGGCTGGTCAAAACCATGCTCTACAGCCGACCCGACCTGATGCACAAAATGCTACAGACCAACGCTGATGCGGTGGCGCTGTACCTCAACCTGCAAATCGAAGCCGGTGCCCAGGCGGTGATGATTTTTGACAGCTGGGGTGGCGTGCTGGCCGACGGCGCGTTCCAGGAGTTCAGCCTGGCCTACACGCGCCAGGTACTGGCCCAATTGCACAAAACCTGGGACGGCGCGCGCATTCCCAGCATTGTCTTCACCAAGGGCGGTGGACTGTGGCTGGATGAAATGGCCGAACTCGACTGCAACGTGCTGGGACTGGACTGGACGGTGAATCTGACCAAGGCGCGGGCCCTGGTGGGTGGCAGCAAGGCCTTGCAGGGCAACCTCGACCCCAACGTGCTGTTTGCCCAGCCGGCCCAGATTGATGCCGAAGTGCTCAAGTTACTCAAGGCATTTGGCACACCTCATACCGGTGTAGGCGACGGGCCGACCCATATCTTCAACTTGGGTCACGGCATCAGCCAGCACACCCCGCCTGAACATGTGGTCGCGCTGGTGCGGGCGGTGCATCACCACTCGCGCCAGATGCGCTGAACCAGGTGCAAGAGCTCCCTAGCACTTTTCACACCTGTTTTTTGACCTTGACTGCAAAAAAAGTTGTAACTTATGCACAAAAATGGTGATCGGTTGTCGGTGTATCGAAATTCGGATCGCTTCCTGCTAGCAAACCCATAGCGGTCGTAACGTGTTGATTTAAAACAACTTATTTTTTTGCATCATTTTTAGGCAAGTTAACCAAAGCCTTGATTTACAAGGGTCGGCAGGGTCTATCGACGTTCTATCCACAAAGTTATCCACAGAAAACGTGGATGACACACAAAACCACAAAGAATCAACAACTTAGGGCGTTTATCGCAAGTTCACTTGAACAAACCACGCCAAACTGATTCATCCCTGGTGCACCGGGTGTCCGTGCTGCTGCACACGCCGATGTACAGCCCCTTGAGCGGGGCGCTCAGCTACCTGAGCGATCAAGCCCTGTGCCCCGGCACCTTGGTGCGGGTTCCGCTGGGCCAGCGCGAGTTGCTCGGCGTGGTGTGGGACGAGCGCCCAACCAATGCACCAAACTCTGCCAATGTGGTGGCACCCGACCCGGCCGGTTTGCGCCCGATCACCGCGACATTGCAGGGCCTGACACCCTTGTCGGCAAGTTGGCGTGCCTTGATTGTGTTTGCTGCGGGCTACTACCAACGCTCACCCGGCGAGGTGGCACTGGCCGCCTTGCCGCCACAACTGCGCGACCTCAGCGCCCTGCAAATGGCCCGTCGGCTGAACCGGCCTGCCGTCAAATCGGCACCTGGTAACGACCCAATAGCTATTACTTTTGTAGCTCTCAGCGCAGAACAGCAAAGGGCTATCGACCAATTTGATGCCAATTCAGGGCCTTTTTTGCTGTTTGGTGCCACTGGCAGCGGCAAAACCGAGGTGTTCATGCGTTGCAGCGCCGAGCTGCTGGCTGCGACACCCCAGAGCCAGGTCTTGGTGATGGTGCCCGAGATCAACCTGACCCCGCAGCTGGAAGATCGCTTCAAGGCGCGTTTTGGCCCCGTTTACGGTGACGCTGCGGTGGTGTCACTGCACAGTGGCATGACACCGGCACAGCGTCTGAAAAGCTGGCTGGCCGCGCACAGCGGCGCGGCGCGCATTGTGCTGGGCACGCGCATGGCGGTGTTTGCCTCGATGCCGCACCTGAAACTGATCATCGTCGATGAGGAGCACGACCCCAGCTACAAGAGCCACGAGGGGGCGCGCTACTCGGCGCGAGACCTGGCCGTCTACCGGGCCCGCCTCGACGGTGCCAAAGTCATGCTGGGTTCGGCCACACCGTCGCTGGAAAGCTGGCACCACAGCCGCCCGGCGCAGCAGGGTGGGCGCTACCTGCGCCTGGAAATGCCCAGCCGGGTCGGCACCAACGCCATCCTGCCGCTGGTGCGCCGGGTGGACATGAACCACCAGCCCAAAGCCTGCGTGATTTCGCCGCCCTTGCTCGACGCCATCGGCCAGCGTATCGCCCGGGGTGAGCAAAGCATGGTGTTCCTGAACCGTCGTGGTTATGCACCGGTCCTCTGCTGCGGCGACTGCGACTGGAAAAGCAGCTGCCCGCATTGCAGTGCCTACCGGGTATTCCACAAGATTGACCGCACGCTGCGCTGCCACCACTGCGGCTTGACCGAACGGGTGCCGCGCGCCTGCCCGGACTGCGGCAACGTGGACATTGCGCCAATGGGACGCGGCACCGAACGGATCGAAGAGCAACTGGCGATGCTGCTGGCCGACATTCACCGGCCCGATGGCAAGCCAGTACACATCGCCCGCATCGATGCCGACACCACCAAATTCAAGGGTTCGCTGGAGTCGCAACTGGCGCAGGTGCACTCGGGCGAAGTCGATGTACTGGTGGGCACACAAATGATTGCCAAGGGGCATGACTTTCGCCGCATCACGCTGGTGGCCGCCATCAACCCCGACGGGGCCCTGTTCTCCAGTGACTTCCGGGCCCCCGAGCGCCTGTTTGGCCTGCTGATGCAGGCTGCAGGGCGAGCCGGGCGCGATGCCAGCAACACCAACCGCAGCGAAATGTGGGTGCAGACTTTTTATCCGACCCACCCGCTGTTTGAGGCGCTCAAGGCGCATGATTACCCGGCCTTCGCCCAATCTCAGCTCAACGAGCGCCAGCAAGCCGGCATGCCACCGTTCAGCTTTCAGGCTTTGGTACGCGCCGAGGCTCGCACCCAGGAGGCTGCCCAGGCCTTCTTGAATCTGGCCAGCAGCGCCAGCGTGGACCTGCCAGACATTGCGCCACTGCTGCCACACATCACGCGCTACCCGGCGGTGCCGATGAGTGTTCAGCGCGTGGCCAATGTCGAACGCGCCCAGATGCTGATCGAGAGTCCGTCGCGCACCGCATTACAGCGCTTTTTGACGGCCTGGCAGGGGGCGCTGCACGCCACCCGAAGGCAGCCCGACTGCAAGGGCTTGCTGCGCTGGGCGGTTGACGTGGATCCGCTGCTGATCTGATCCGGCTCAGGCGGCAACCGCTTGCCAGCACCCGCATGGCCCAGGCTTTGAAGGCGGATTTGACACCTTCGGGAAACCTTGTATTGATCAAAGCGGGATTCGCTCCACGCTTCCTTCCCACACTCGGTCGCCCTCATGCAGTTGTGCTTCACTTCGCTCACTGTGGTCAGCTCGCGAGAGGACTTTCACCTCCAAGAGTACACCCATGCTGGGCGCACCTAACCACCCCCCGGCAAAGCCGGGAGCTTTCAAATTGTGAGCCGCTCAAAGCGGCAGAAATACCCCTTGCCCGAGGAGTCAAGCGACAGCGACAACGCTGGTTTGCCGTGGAACAGATACCGCTCATAGCAGAACGTTTCCAGACCCGGCCTGGCGGTGCCCTGGCTCTTTTTGCCGCAACCGGTTAACTCACCCGAACCACTTCCGACGGCCAACTGCACAGTTTATTCTTGCACAAGCCCCTAGCTGGCCCGCCCAATAACTTCTGGGGCTGCACCGGTTGCAACCATCGCCCAGCACTTGAAGACTGCACCAAAACGCTGGTGGCCCACATTCCGGCAAGCGAAATCCAGCCCCGGGACAATGAATTTTCTGAAGGTGGAAAAACTTGGATCAATCGCGCCATGGTCAAGTGCCTCAGGAAATTTGCAAAAATCAACCCGCTCGCCGTTTCGTCCTCAAAGCACAAGGTCAAGCGCCTGCATGTAGCCAGGTTGCACCATCAGCTCATCCCAGAGTGTCGCTGCACGGGCGGGCAGCAAGGCCAGGCGGCGCGCTTCACTGGCTTCCAGCGGCTGCCAATGGCCCTTGAGCTGGGCTTCGGTCAGACCGTTGATCAGCGCATCCACCTCGGCCCCGTCACCCAGCGACTGGTTGCACAGCAGCACCAGGTCGCAGCCGGCGTTCAGCGCGGCCACGGTGGCCTGGGTCGTGCTGACCGGCTGGCCGTCGATCACGCGGGCACCGGCCATCGATAGGTCGTCGCTGAACACGGCACCGGCAAAGCCGAGCTGACCGCGCAGAATGTCACCCAGCCATTGGCCTGAAAAACCGGCTGGGCGCGCGTCTACCTTAGGGTAAATCACATGCGCCGGCATCACGCTGGCCAGACTGGTGCCGAGCCAACGGTACGGCGCGGCATCGTCGGCCAAAATGGCTTTCAGGGTGCGCCGGTCCACCGGAATCTCGGTGTGTGAATCGGCCTTGACAAAGCCGTGGCCTGGAAAATGTTTGCCGCAATTGGCCATGCCACTTTGTAACAAACCATGCATCAGGCTCTTGGCCAACAGGCTGACCACGCGGGGGTCGGCATCAAAAGCGCGGTCGCCAATCACACCGCTCTCACCCCAGTCCAGATCCAGCACTGGGGTAAAGCTCAAATCAACGCCGCAGGCGCGTAGTTCGGCACCCAGCACATAACCACAGGCGGTGGCCGCCGCCATGGCACCCATCGCCCCGTCACCGACCCTGCCCTTGCCATCCTGGCGCCACAGCGAACCCAAAGCGCGCATCGGCGGCAGATGAGTGAAACCATCGGTTTTGAAGCGCTGCACCCGCCCGCCTTCGTGATCGACACAGATCAGCAGGTCACGGCGGACCTTTTTGATATCACGGCACAGGTGGGTGAGTTGATCCCTGTTCTGCCAGTTGCGGGCGAACAGAATCAGCCCACCCACCAGCGGGTGTTTGAGGCGCTGTTTGTCCACCTTGGTCAGCGTCAAACCGGCGATGTCGATGATCAGGGGGGCGTGAAAGCTCATGGTGTTTTCTCTGAAAAAGCAAATTATCCGGATATTGACTGATGAATGTTCA